>MHCR01000031.1:12333-13845 GCA_001816695.1 Candidatus Woykebacteria bacterium RBG_16_39_9b | reverse complement strand
CGATAGCCCTTGATTGGAGGCCAGCTTGGCCATCGCCTCTAACGAAGGGGTGCTGGACAACCACCAAGAATGGATCGTTGGCGTAACAAATCTTCCAAGGCTCAAGGACCTCTCTGATCATTGGGAATCCCTCCCTTACTACTATTAAATTTTCTTGGTAGGGGATTGTATCAAAAAAACCTATAGAAATGCAAGCTTGGGGGAGGTTTACTTAGAGTTGCGGAGTGTGGTCCAAACGCGTGTGTCTTCATGACCAAGACGCCAAAACGCAAGGTTGGTAGTGCCAAGTTGCTTAAATAAATCTAACTTAGCTTTAAAGCTGGCGTTGTCTTCATACCACACGTTATGAGTTGTACCACCAGCTTTGTAAGTGAAATGATTAGATTGTGATTTACTGTCCCAAGAGATCTTAGGTTTATATCTCTTGATTAAAGCTAAAACATCCTGGTATGTTAAACCATTGGCTACGCCGCTGTTGCTCCAATCGTATCCATACATTGGTACACCGACAAATAATTTGTTGCTAGGTATCACGCCCCTTGCATAGTTTAAAATCAGGGAGACCCAAGGAACCGAAGCAATTGGTCCCGGTTCAGAAGTTTCCCAGTGCTCCTCGTAAGTCATAAGATGGAGTTGATCAGCATACTTGCCAAGCTCTTTCCAATCCTGGGCTTCAGAGCCGTTTGAATATTGGGGATTGTTCTCTTCTGGTTTTGGATGCAGAGCCACTGCCAATAATTTATTGTTTTTATGTAAAGCAGTAGCGAGTTCTTTGATAAATAGGGAGAAATTGTTTTTCTGGTCAGCCCTAAGAGCTTCATAGTCAATGTTTATACCATCAAAACCAAGTCTTTTTGTTAGAGCCACAAGATCTGCTATATGTTTTTGCCTTGCGGTAGAGGTTTTTATTACTTTATCAACCCGTTCGCTATCCCAATTTCCGCCCTCATCCTCAGCCGGTAAATTTGCAATAAGAGCCAGCACTTTGACATTTTTGGAGTGAGCAAATTTAATAATTGATGGGTCTTCAACCGCGTAAGGATATTTTTTGATAGTACCGTTACTTCTTAAAACGTACCAAAATATAGAAGTAAAATCGAAAACATCGGCGTTTTTCTTAAACGAAGAAAAAGCTGCTTGTTGATCCCAATATGGTATCCAACCCAAGACTTTACGCGTCTGAGCATTTTCGTAAAGGATTTGTGAAGGGGGACTTGAAGGATTAGTCGTTTCATTTGATTGATTGTCTTGCTTTTTTGTTGGTCGTTGGGGATTGTAGTTTATTGGTTTATGGGTAGTCACGTTTGCCACCGGAGTGATAGGCGTAATTGGAGCCTTAAATCTTAGATAAAGATATGTACCTCCTATTAAGAAGCCCACAAAGAGTTCGACTATTAATAGTATAATCAACATTCGGGTAATATGATTAATAGAGCAGCCTCCATTGCTCTTAATTATATTACATTCTCTACCAATACTTTTTTTCGAGAAGTAACTGGATCAAAGCTGAGA
>MHCR01000031.1:10449-12204 GCA_001816695.1 Candidatus Woykebacteria bacterium RBG_16_39_9b | reverse complement strand
TCTCTTTTGGACATTTTCAAAAGATTATGTAAAAGTTGATAATTATCAATTGGAGCGATTGTAGATACGCCTTTCTGGGAAAATTGATTTTGTGCCTCATCCCTTATTTGTTGATTATCAAATTGGATAATAAAGCGATAATTATTTAAGTTTGTATCGACCCTTTTTGGCCAATATGTAAATTGATTATATTTTTCCAATACATCAATGTATCGCAGTACATTAGCCCTTCTCCTATCAATAAAAGAACCAAGTTTTTTGAATTGAACGTTTCCCAAGCAAGCAGCAAGATCTGTTTGCTGATAATTATAACGGATTTTATAATCCTTTCGTTGGTCATAGCTAATAAGATCATACGCACAATCAAAGTATTTTTTATTATTTGTGGTGACAATACCGCCTTGACCTGTTGCAATCATTTTTGTTGCATAAAAAGAAAAAATACTTATGTTGCCAAATGAGCCTAACGATCTATCGTTATAAAAACTCCCTAGTGCGTGAGCACAATCTTCGATGACAGGTATGCCTAATTTTTTTATTACACTAATTTCCGCAGGGACACCAAAAGTGTGGGGAACAATTATTACCTTGGTTTTCTTATTAATCTTTTTCTTAACTTGCGTTGGATCAATGGTGCATCCATTTTTTTCAATATCAACCAATATCGGGACCGCACCTTGGTAATAAATTGTATTTAAAAGACCGCTAAAAGTATAAGTTGGTAAAATGACCTCATCGTTTTTTCCAACGCCAAGCGCGATAAGACTCAAATGAACAGCTGATATACCACTGTTTGTAGCAAGAGCGTACCGTACGTTTAGGTATTTTTTAAAACTCTCTTGTAATTTATCTACTTCCTCTCCCATGATTAGACAACCACTTTTAACAACTCTTTCCAAAGCTTTTATCTCCTCTTTGCCAAAACTAGGTTTATTATGCGGGATTTGTGTCATAATTTTAGCGGTTCCTTTAATAAAAAAATAACAGTGTCGATAACTTTATAGGTTAAAAAGAAGTATGTCAAGATTGCCCCAATTTTAGTTGATTAGATAATATCTAAAATCCAAGCCCGTCCTTTGGTGAATAAGTAATGAATTGTTGAGTAGGGAAATTCGGAAGTTAGGTTTTTTTCTACGATCTTGTGCTCAACACCGCTTGCTTCAAATTTCTTTAGAAAATCCTCATCTATGTATAGCTTGACTCCTACTCCAGAAAGATAAGAAACTGCACCATATTTTTTGCATATATTGATTAATAGTTCTTGTTTCTTACCAGAAACTTCCTCATCTAATATTATAGGAGTTTTTATGTCCAGGACAGAGGCTATTGTAATGATCAATTGAAAATTAAGATCTACAAGTCGATCCCAATTCTTATCATAAATTTGGAGTATTTTAGGCAAAAGAGGAGCCTCTTTACTTTTTCCGTAGATTTGTTGAAGGGTTTTTTTATGCTTACGTTGCCACGGAGTATTATTATTTATTTTAACGTCACGAATTAGTTGGTTTTGGCTTCCTAATACTGGAACAGTTAGCCAAATATCACCGCTTGGGCCTACTATTTTGTGCCTTTGTTGCCAACCCTCTCCTTTTTCGAATTGTATATTAGTCATAACGATAAATTTATCCACGGCTTTTATTTTTGAGAAGAAAGAAAGGGTTGGCAAGTAATTTGGTTGATGCGCTGCTAATATCATTAAGCTTTTAATTTGTGGCAGTGATAGCCTTCTGCAAAGTTTACACCTAAAGTTGATCC
>MHCR01000031.1:10031-10292 GCA_001816695.1 Candidatus Woykebacteria bacterium RBG_16_39_9b | reverse complement strand
AAAATCCATTGGGGCTTCATAGGAAAGAACAATATCGGGTACAAATTTATTTTGTCTTGGTACCGGTCGACATGCAGAAAAGGCAGCTCTTGCAGCAGCGTTGTGATCTTGGTTGTAGTCATTATGTGAAGGAAAAGCAACTATATCTGGTTTTATAATCTCCAAAGAAATTTTATCCCCCTGTTCAATCTCATGGATTATTTGTTTTTGTGATAATCTGTCTAACTGTAGGTGGTATTGATCACCTGGGAAAGCCATTCG
>MHCR01000031.1:9662-9965 GCA_001816695.1 Candidatus Woykebacteria bacterium RBG_16_39_9b | reverse complement strand
TAAACCTCTTTTTGTGAACTCTTTTGTTGTGCCGACCGTAAGGTATAAAACATAAACCTTACCACCAGCGCTCTTTATTTTACCAATAAGGCCACCACAACCTAATATCTCATCATCAGGGTGAGGTGCAACAATCATTAAACTTTTCTTTCGAAGATCTAGCATATAAAAGTTGTCCTATAGGATAACAAATATTTTATTTTAATACAAGCTTAATTATTTTTGGGATTTATCTTTTGTAGGCGATTATCTTGTAACGCTTATGGTTGGTGGTGTAGTGCTTGGTGGTTCTGCTTCTGCGTT
>MHCR01000031.1:5513-9541 GCA_001816695.1 Candidatus Woykebacteria bacterium RBG_16_39_9b | reverse complement strand
CCTGCAATGTATGTTGGGACGAGAGAGGAACAAAGATCAGCACCTGTGTCCGATATTTGAGTTGCTGTACCACTAATGCCAGCCGGCAGCGCCCCGTTATCGGCAAAGTATTGATTAACAGCGTTTAGGACAGTCAACACGTCGCTTCTTCTTGAAGTATTACGAGCTTGGGCGAATTGTCTTGCAGGATTGACCGCAATTAAAACAATAGCTAGTAGAATGGCTAATATTCCGATGACAACTAGAAGTTCTACGAGAGTGAAACCTTTGGGGTTTTTAAATTTAGGCAGATTTATCATTCAGCTCCTAAAGTGATCAGGGCATCAAAACTTTCCTGTTCGCTAACGTTGCCCTCTACAATTACAGTATAGTGAGGTTTTAAATCTTTTGTCAATAGGTCCTTATAAGAAGATTTACTCGCTTTAAGTTGAAGAACTGTTTTTGGGAAATCATAATTGTCGGCGTTCCCAACAGAAGCAACTGTGTAACCTAATTCTTCTATTATTTTTTTCGCCTCTGTTGCTGACCCACGAACTCCATTCCCATTTAAGATCCGTATCTTTAAATCGGTTCGTTTTAAAGTAGGTTTTTCTTCTGCTTCTTTTTTCTTTGCTGTTTCTGTTGCAACCGGCGTTTTTGGCAGTTGAGCGGATGGAGAAGCTGATTTACTCTCACTTGTGGCTTGAGGCACCTCCTGATCAGAGATTTTTTCTGAGCGGGGGAACTGATTTAAGAAGAAGTACGCAACTGTCGCCAAGAGGATTACAATTAAAAGTAATACTATCAATTTGATAAATTTACGACTGCCTTTATTGGATTTGAAGTCAGTAGTTTCTATTTTCTGCGAAAAGAAGGATTTTGCGAATGTTTCTTTGCCAATCAAGTTTATAGCTCTCTCATCGTAAAGAGAAAGGGCAATTGTAGATTTGTATTCGTCTATTCCCTGGAAATCAGAACTAATCGGTAGGTGTATTATTTCGCTATTAATATTAGCTTGATCTAAATAATCCTTAGCTAAAGTTTCGCTTGTGCCGGTTATGTATACATTTTCGATGGGAAGTTTTTCACTTTCAGAAAATTTTAGAGTCTCGCGTGTCCAAGTAATAAAATCCGCTTGAGAGTCACTCAAAGGCTTCACGAATTTATTGGTAGTTGAGAAAGCAGCACCAAAATCGGTTGATAAAATGTACGTGATATCTGGTTCATCGAGAGAAATAATTAAATGGGGCTTTGCCTTGCTTAAGGTCAGTTTCGTCAAAATTAAAGGTAAAGGCACCAACGCACTATAACGAATTTTTGCCGAATCTAAGGATGATTTGATTGAATCTAAAACGGCCGATTTTATGGCCACTACCTGAAATTGTTTAGATTGTGCCTGTTTCCAAAATAGGGCAGCTTCTTCTCTTTCGAAAGGAAAGGAGTCGCCTAACTTTTCCAAGATAATATTCTTTAGATCGGAGGGGTTCTCACTAGAATTGATCACTCTCAAAAAAATCTTACTTTCAGGAATTCCTATAACAGCCTGTTTAGATGAAATTTCGATTTTTAGTTCCTTTTGAAGATTTATCAAATCTTCAGCAAAATTTGGGAAAGTAGAATCGTTTGTGTCTAAAGTTTGTGGAAGCTCCTTTTTTCCAACCGCTAGCACTTTGAATTCTTTACCAGTAATCTTAACAACGGCGAGTTTGAGTATACGGTCTGTGATATTGATGCAAACTACTTCTTTGTTTAAAATCATTCAATTTCCTTCCAAGAGGTGATGGTTAGAATATTATTTGTGAACTGTGCTAAAACTTCAACTCTTCTTTTTACGTTGTTGTTAAAAGCTTCGCTGATAATAGTTTTTTGATTAATTCCGGTTACTGAAATTACCACTGATGTATTATCTAATTTCTGATTGTTTCCTGTGTAAGTAGGGTCACGCAAAAGCGCTAGTAAAGCTTCTTCCGCGCCACTCTCAGCCAAGTAATAGACTTTGTCAGAGTCTTTAGACAAGGCTGCTGTTTTTGATAAACTAATTGCAGTTAGAGCGGCTCCTGCTGCAATAACAGCCGCTGCAGCCGCTAAAACAACTATTGATACTAACGCTTGACCTTTTTGGTTCATCTTAATGCTACCACAGTCTCGAAATTTTTAACTTGGGCACCTTGTTTGGTGTTTTTGGTTGCCTGTAAAGTAAACGATATTTTAATCGTTGGGGAAGCAACACTTCCAACTTTTTCAAAAGAAAGTAAGGTGGCTTTAACAAGGTTACTAGTAATTGGGTCGGCTGCACCATCATCTATCGTAATGGACGATCCAATTAAGCTGTATTTTATGTTAGTTCCGTTAATAACTAACTCCAGGTTTGGAGATACATTTCCAGGATTTACAGGTATAGCAATACTTTCTGCTCGATGTATGTCATAAGAGATTCTTTTAATGATAATTTCTCCTTCAGTTTCAACTGCGCTTTTGGAAGTAGATTCCAGTGAGCTTTCTGTAACTTTAATCAGTAAATCGGTAATTATTACTAAAATTATAGAAAGAAGAGTAAAATAAATTATTATTTCAACTAGCGTTAAACCTTTTTGATTTAAATTAATCATTTTTAATCTTTGCATAAATTAAGGCGAATAATTTATTGTTAAATCTTCTAATATCGGCGTTACGCTTCCGTTACCTGATAAAAAAGCTTGAAATCTAAAATATCTTCCCGAGACTGCTGATAAAGGTATTGCTGCTGGTACCTCGTAAAAAGTAGCGCTGGTACCATCCGGGCCCACAAAATTCCAAGTTGCGGCGTCATTATTTGTAGCGACCTGAAATTGAACATTTGTTCCGGCCGGCTCGGTTGCTGTCCAAGTTAAGTAATTGAATCCTACGATATTTGTGGCGTCAAATGTTGCCGATTCAAAAGTACCTGCTGTTTGAAAAGCACCAAGGCCTCCCAAGACTACTTGAAATTCTGCTGTATCAGAAGCGGTCGCCACATAAGCGTAATCACCAACGACAAATACACCAAAACCACTGCCTCCCAAATTAGCTGAACCAAACTGAATTGGAGAGCTGGGATTGGTTATGTCAATGACTTTAAATTGGGATCCCGCTTGAGAGTGTCCTAGGAAAGCAAAATTACCAGAAACAAAAACACCGTATGGCGTTCCAGGCGCATTATAAAAGCCAATCAGGGAAACACTAGCTGGGTTCGTTACGTTGAGAATATTCAACCGGGCGTCGGTAATGTAGGCAGTGTTTCCGACAACATACACACTTGTCCCGTCGGAGCTACCAGGACTATTAAAAGATCCAGCAAGGGTCGGAGTTGCAGGGTCGGTTATATCAATAACCTGCAGCTCTTGGTTATTAGCGGTAGAGGCAATATAAGCGTAGCTCCCTGAGACGAAAACATCTCTGGCAGCTGATCCTAAATTTAGACCTCCGATTTGAGTTGGAGCGGTTGGGTTAGAGACGTCAATACTGTAAAATTCGTACCCTGGAGCAGTAGTGTTATTGTTGGTTATAAGATATGCAGTTGATCCTGAAACTGCCACACCTCTTCCATCCGTTGTAGTTGGAGCATTAAAAGATCCAGTTATTGTTGGTGCGGAGGGGTTGGAGACGTTGATAATAGTTAGCTCACGGGTGTCATGGCTCGTGGCTACATAGGCATAATTACCAGAAACGACAACACCGTAACCATTTGAAGCTAAGTCTAGAGATCCTAGCAGTGATGGGTTATTTGGGTTCGTTATGTCATAAATGAAGAAATCAGCACCTGTTCTGGTTAAGGTCACGATGTAAGCTCTATTGTTATCAACGAATACATCGGTTGCATCGGCTGTGCCAGATAAATCTCTAGTTGCGATTACTTGAGGATTATTCCAATTGCCACCTGCTGAGGGTGCAAGTTGTACCTCGCCTCCGTTATTGTTGGTCACGACCGTATTTGTGGTTGTGCCGGCATTGAAATCAACCATCGTGGTTTGGTTCCAAGTTGTGTTAGCCAAATATCTAGTTAAATAAAATGTTTTTTCTACACCACCACC
>MHCR01000031.1:621-5467 GCA_001816695.1 Candidatus Woykebacteria bacterium RBG_16_39_9b | reverse complement strand
GGATCAACTGTACCTGTTGGGCAGTCTGCTAAAACGTTGTTCTGGCGACAAGCATCTGCAATTATTATTGCAGCACAATGTTCACATCCCGTTTGGGAACCAGAAATTAAGCTCCAACTGGTTCCAGATTTTTCAATATGATAGGTCCCATTTTGTAAATTATTCCAACCTGCTTCTCTAACAGAGCGGAGCGCTTCAGTCTGGAATATAGAAGCAGTTTCGGCTGAAAGAATGTTTGCCGAACGTTCCTTTGCTTCTCGTGCACCTATTAATAGGAGGACGATACTACTTAGAACAATAGTAGCGATTCCAAAACCTATTATTAATTCAATTAGAACTTGTCCTTTGCTAGTTGACATTAATAGCTCCAAAACGGTCGATCGTGAAGATTCTGGTTTCACTGGTGTTTTTTTCCAAAAGCGTGAAACTATTTTGAGTAGAAACAAATCCTTGGACTTCTCCGGAAAGTCGAGAAAATATTACGTTTTGATTAGGGAGGTTAATCTGTGAAAAAGATAAATTGGGTTTTAACGGCGCCTCTAAATTATAGGAGTCTGCCGGATTGTAGATTGTTCCGCGAAAAAGAACATATTTATCTTGTTCAAAATGAACACCGAAGGTGGTAGGTTGGACCAAGCCTTCCAGACCTCCAAGCATCGATTTACTTTGTACTTCTTTTAATGTAGAGATTATTAGATCCTCACTTGAAGTTATGTCCGCGAAGGCTTTAGGTTTAGAAACATTGAACAGTAGAAGGGTGGAAACAAGTGAAAATAGAGCTATTACAATAGTAAGTTCAATAAGGGTAAACCCTTTAGAATTAAGTGATCTCATCTTGGTGTGATTTGCCCAATTAATTGATAGATTGGAGCTATTATGGCCAAGATTATTCCGCCAATGGCTATTCCGATTATAACTAGTAGTACCGGTTCAAGAAGTGTGGTGAAATTTTTTATATCAACCCTAATTTGGCGTTGATAAAAATCGTAAAAATCCGATAACGATTTATCTAATTTGCCAGATTTCTCACCGCTAGATACGAGTCTTGCAAGAAGAGCGGGAAAACTTCTTTTATATTTTCGTAAAGATGTTGAAAGAAATTCTCCTTCAGAAATATCATTTTTAACGGCTCCAATGTCACGGGCTAATAATTCGTTGTTTACAACATGAGTTGAGAGGTTAAGCGCTTCGATAATCGCTACCCCAGAGTTTAAAAGAAGTGAAAAAGTTCTGGCAAAACGAGCCAGATCTACTTTTTTAAAAAACGGGTTTAAAATTGGTATTACAGTTATAAGTTTAAAAAGATAAGGTTTTAGAAAACCACTTCGCACACCGAAAAAAATAAACGATAATAATATAACAACTGTAGCAATAATATATAGAAGAAATTTGTTAAAGAAATTAGAAAAAGTTATTAAGATCACAGTTGGAAGCGGTAAGGGAATGTTTAGTCCGGTAAAGACGTTAGCTACTTTAGGTATAACAAAGACAAACATGGAGGAGAGGACTATAATCAAAACAGTTACTACAAGGGCTGGGTATAAAAGTGAATTTTTCACACTTTGGGAAAGTTCGATATCACTTTTAATATTTTCAGAAAGCTGAAATAAAACTTCATCTAATTTTCCACTAGCTTCTCCTGCCTCTAAGCTGGCCAAGAAAACCTTATCGAAATCTCTAGGAAATTTTCTTAACGTTTCAGAAAGAGATTGTCCTCTTTGTAAGTCTGTAATAGCACCTTCCGTAATAGAGTTTAAATGTTTATTAGTAGAATCTTGGTTTATTGTTTCAAGAGCCTCGATTATTGGGATGCCAGAAGAAATCATCGTAGCAAGATTTTCAATAAGGATTAATTTTTCTGAAGGTTTTAGGCTAGAGCTAAAAAAGGAAAAGCCGCCTTTTATAACTTTTTCCTCAAGCCGAATATCTTTAAAATCCCGCTCTTTAAGCAGTTGTTCCGCCTCTTCGATGTTAGTAGTATCTAAACTTCCGGAAACTTCTTTGTTCTGAGCGTCTTTCGCGGTATATATAAATTTACTCATCTTAATCCTTGACAGCCTTTATTATTTCATCGTAAGTCGTTAGACCCGATTGAACCTTTTCTAAACCGTCTTCAAGCATCGCTTTAAAACCTTCTTTTTTGGCTTGGGACAATATTTCCGGGATTGGCTTTTTTGCAATAATCATTTGCTTAATTTTCTCACTAAATTTTAAGACTTCAAATATTCCAGTCCTTCCTTTGAATCCAGTATGACTGCAGGCATCACAACCGGCACCAGCGTAATAGCGTTTTTTACTTTGAATAAACGCGGGTGGCAATCTTTCCCCAAAACCTTTTATTAAATTGTCAATGGTCGTTTGATCTAACTCTTTTGTAACAAGACAACTTTGGTGATTTTTGGGTACTAATCTTTGGGCAATTGCCAGGTTGAGAGTTGAAGCTATTAAATACGGTTGTACACCTAAATCCTCAAGACGGGGTATAGTACTGATCGCATCATTTGTGTGTAGAGAGGAGAGAACTAAGTGTCCGGTTAAAGCTGCATGAGTAGCAATTTCTGCAGTTTCTTGATCCCGAATTTCACCAACCAACACTATATTTGGATCATGTCTAAGTATGGATCGAAGTCCGGAAGCAAATGTAAGCCCAGCGGCAGTATTAACCTGAATTTGATTGACTCTTCTTAAGCCATATTCTATCGGATCTTCAATCGTGCAGATATTAACATCGGCCGTATTTAAAATTGTCAGAATGTTGTACAAAGTTGTAGTTTTTCCGCTCCCGGTTGGTCCAGTAGAAAGGATTAGACCATGAGGTTGTTTGAGGCCTTCTATTACGAGTTTTAAATTTATCCCTGATAAACCAAGATCTTCTAAAGTTTTAGGTCTAGCTGCTTGAGACAGCAGACGAAGTTCTGCATCCTCGCCGTTTAGGGTGGGTAATATAGAAACTCTTACTGATATTTCATCTTCTCTGTGTTTAAATCTAAACCGTCCGTCTTGTGGAATACGATGGTCATCAGTACGCAGTCCAGAAATAATTTTAATTCTTGTGATTATACTAGCTTGTATAGAAGCTGGTAATTCCAATACGTCTCGAAGTTTCCCGTCTACTCTAAACCTAACGACTACTTTGTCGCCTAAATTTTCAATGTGGATATCAGAGGCCCGTTCGGAAGCAGCAAATTCGATAATTGTGTCAAATATTTTGACGACTGGCAGATCAGTCGCGGCTGCTTTGTTCTGTCCAATGGCATTAATATTTTCCGAGATTATTTTTTCGTAATCGGCCTTTACATCTGCTTTATATTGATCTAATGCAAGGTTTAAAACATTGGCTAGTGTAAAAAAGATTTTAACTGATTTGCCGACCCTTTTCTTTACGTACTCAACACTGGCTAAATCGTGAGGATTTTCCATTGCAAGCGAAACAACATCTTTATTTTCCCCAAAAATTACCATCCTCTTTTTGTTAGCGACATTGGCCGGCAGTAAATTCAAGATTTTTTTAGCAATTTTTTCATTCTTAATGTCCGCGTAAGGAAAACCTATATGATCTGCGATTGCCTCTCCGAGGAAGCGTTCAAGGATTATTCCCCGCTCAATAACAACATCGATTAAAGGTGTATCTAAATCGTGAGAAATTTTTGTCGCAGCTTCAAGCTCTTCTGGAGCAACAAAGCCAGACTTTAATAATATTAGTCTTAATTTATCCTCAGAAATGATCATCGAGCAGGTTTACCTCAGATTTAAGTTTAACTTAAAGCGGTCTTTCGAATCAAGGAAACATAAATCGCCCTCAATATTTCCAAGAAACAAAAAGCTGTCATGGCTTTTCAAAGAAGGTTATTTTTTGTAGAATAACTTCGATGGCAACGCCCGATTTTATACTAGATTTTCTAATATTTAGCTTCGTCGCTTCTTTAGGAGTACTTCAAATATTTGCGATTCGAGGTGACAGGCGGTATTCCTTTTTTAGACAAAAGGTAAGTTCGACCATATTCGGTAGCCTTCTACTAATCATTTCGTATCTTTGGTTTTTTAATAGCGGGCAGCGCAATGTACGTAACTTAGAAGGAGCAGAGTTATTTATAATTTTTGGTTTAGGGTCCATGCTTTCGGTTTTGGTAGCAAGGGTTATACATAATATGCGAAAGGCTAAAAATGTTTAACTTAATTTCCGGTATAGATAAAACTGTTTTTTTAAGTATTAATCAATTTGCCGGAGTCTCACCAAATTTTGACCGGTTTATTGGTCTATTAGTTAATGAGTACTTTATACCTGTTTCACTATCATTAATTTTGTTTGGTTTTTGGTTTTTTAAAAATGGTGAGAGCAGACTTAAAAATAAAAAAGCTGCTATTTTAGCTTTTATATCAATAATTATGGTTAATCTAGCGATTAATCTTATAGATTTATTTTTTCAAAGACCGCGCCCTTTTGATATTATGACTGTAAATCTTCTTTATTATAAACCGGTTGATCCTTCCTTCCCTTCTAATCCAGCGGCTGTGGGATTTGCTTTAGCAACGCCTATTTTTTGGGCAAACAAAAAATTTGGAATAATTTCTGTGGCTCTTGCAGTATTGTTTGCGGTTTCTAGAGTTGTAGCAGGTGTTCAATATCCGTTGGATATTTTGGCTGGAGCAAGTTTAGGTATAGCTTCATTTTTTCTTGTGCTTAAGGCGGATTTCTTAATCGATCCTTTATTTAACTTAAGTCTAAAGATCGCTCGTAATTTAAACCTTGCCTGAACCAATAATATCGACGATAATAAAGTAGATGAACTGCCTTAAATGTGGGAAAGAAATAATTGCCGGTCATAATAAATTGTGTGAGGAATGT
>MHCR01000031.1:0-607 GCA_001816695.1 Candidatus Woykebacteria bacterium RBG_16_39_9b | reverse complement strand
AGCGAATTCGCTCCTATCTCAAAATACTTCGAGGGCTGTTCCAGAGCAAAGTGTTCCAAAACCCTTGCCTTCTAGAGGGGTGCCAGGATCAAATCATGAGAACTTTGATCAACAACCAGCACAAGATAAACCGCAACCAAACACCGACTTTAAACTACCTACTAATTCTCCGTCCGGTGTAGGTACAGGCCCAACCTTAAGCACTCCTATCACCAGTATTAAAAGGGGTATCCCTGTGAATAAGATAATAGTAATCGCAGTACTTTTATTTATATTTTTAGGCTTAAGTGGGGTAGGGGTTTTGGTCTTTGGAAGTTACAGTAATTGGCAACCTCCGTTGGTTTCGAAAGATGTAATGAGACTTGTTGATGTCTCAATAACCAGTGTACCAGTCGTCCCTAAAACTCCAAAACAAATTTTAACAAGAGCTATTTTCCAAACTACACAGATCAGTACAGCTCACCAAAAGATTTTTATGAATATTTCATCAAAAGGAGCGGCACTCGGTGAAAATTTAGATTTTACAATAAATGTTGAGGGTCCGTTTGATGCAAAAGACATAAACAATGTTAAATATAGTTCTGACGTGAACGGAACATTGAAGATA
>MHCR01000030.1:10477-11175 GCA_001816695.1 Candidatus Woykebacteria bacterium RBG_16_39_9b | reverse complement strand
GAGATTATAATCGACCGAGTTTTTGCTGAAAATAAAAATGTAAAAATTGGAGATATTCTACCAATCGCGAAAGAAAATTTTAGAGTGGTCGGAGTTGCGGAAGGTGGCAACCTTGTTTTGTACCAATATTCTTTCATCACCAAAGATGATGCAGAAAGACTCTTTAAACTTAAAGATATAACAAACTATTTCCTTGTTAGGCTAGAGGCTGGTGCTGACAAAGAAAAAGTTATCCGCGATATCGAGTCTGGTGTAGAAGGAAGTGAAGTCTTTACTAAGGAGGAATTTGTAGAAAATAACACGGAATTCATCAACGAAACTTTTTTGCCAATTATCCTTGTATTGGTGTTGATTGGTTTTGCGGTTGGGGTTGCTGTTATTGGTCTAACTATTTTCACATCAACCATTGAGAAATCCCGAGAATATGGCGTTCTAAAGGCGATTGGAATAAGAAACAGCCAACTCTACCTAATTGTTGTCCAGCAGGCCTTAGTAGCTGGGATCGTTGGTTATGTACTCGGGCTGATTTTAGCCCTTGTGCTAAATAGTTTCGTTGGTAGGTTTGTACCAGAATTTGTAACCCTCTTTAGAGCGGTTGACTTAGCTTGGATTTTCGGAGCAGCGATTTTGATGTCAGTTCTAGCAGCATTTATACCAATTAGAAGGCTTGCGCAGATAAACCCGGCAGAGGTGTTCAA
>MHCR01000030.1:6714-10467 GCA_001816695.1 Candidatus Woykebacteria bacterium RBG_16_39_9b | reverse complement strand
TAATTGCAAATAACCTAATTAAGGTTTTTGGTAGCGGGCATACAGAAGTACGCGCTGTAAATGGAATATCTTTGACCGTACACCCAGGAGAAATTTATCTTATCATGGGGCCGTCTGGCAGCGGAAAGACTACCTTGATTACGATACTAGGTGGGCTTTTGTCATCAACTTCTGGTTCTGTTGTAATAAATAGCGAGGATGTAACGGAGTTAAAAGAGAATAAACTGCCTTCCTTTAGGCTAAATAATATAGGATTTATTTTCCAGTCTTTCAATTTGCTTTCTTCCCTTACTGCCGCGGAAAATGTTGCTGTCCCGCTAATAGCTAAAAATCTCTCGAGAGGAGAAGCGCTTGCACAAGCAAAAGAATTATTAAAAAAATTAGGACTTGAGAATCGTCTAAACAATAAACCAGCAGATTTATCTGGCGGCGAGAAACAAAGAGTAGCCATTGCTAGAGCTTTAATAACCAACCCAGAAATTATCTTAGCAGATGAACCAACAGCAAATTTGGATTCAAAAAATGGTCATGAGGTAATGTTGAAACTCTGTTCCGTAGCCTGCGAGGAAAATAAATCGGTAATTATTGTCAGTCACGACCAAAGAATTGCCGACATTGCCCACAAAGTTTTGTGGATAGAAGACGGTAAGATTGTCCGAACCGAAGATGGTAATCACAAAAAAGTCTGCTCCCACGAAAATTTGGCTTAATATATGGAGAGTCATTTAAATAACCACAAAACAAAAGAAGTTTACTCTTGTCCGATGCACCCAGAGGTAAAATCAGGTAAACCTGACCGTTGTCCAACATGTGGAATGAACCTAGAGCAAATTAAAAATTCTTCTCCGGAACACGCAAATCACAAAGACGCTTCAAGCCAAGTGGAAAAAGGCAAGTCCGGTGTTTACACTTGCCCGATGCACCCAGAAGTCACGAGAAGCCAGCCAGGGGATTGTCCTAAATGCGGGATGAAACTTGAGAGACATGAACACGGCGGAAAACATGCTGGCATGGAAGAAAGTTTCAAGAGGAGGTTCTTTGTTGCATTGCCACTCACAATAATTATCTTGGCTCTTTCATCTAAGATTCAACAGTGGTTTGGTTTTTCAATTGATTTTACTGGCAGAGAGATAGTCATTTTTCTACTTACCTCAGTAATAGTTCTATATGCCGGCTTTCCTTTTTACCAAATGGCGATTGGTGAGATAAAAACCCGCGCTTTTGCAATGATGACTTTGGTTTCGCTTGCAGTGCTTTCCGGTTACACTTTTAGTGTGGCGGCTACTTTTCTTTTTCCGGGGGAGAGCCTTTATTGGGAGATTTCCACATTAGTTTTAGCCTTCCTGTTTGGACATTGGATGGAGATGCGAGCGGTGAGAGGAGCGACCGGAGCATTAGCCGAACTAGCAAAACTTATTCCACCAACAGCCCATTTGCTCAAGGGTAAAGAAACCGTCGATGTAGGAACGGAAACACTCCAAAAAGACAATAAAATCTTAGTTCGACCCGGAGAAAAAGTGCCAATCGATGGGGTAGTGATAGAGGGTGAATCGTCAGTCAATGAATCAATGGTAACCGGAGAATCCCGGCCGGTAGCCAAGAAAAAGGGAGACGAGGTAATTGGTGGGACTATTAATCAAGATGGTTCCCTTACTGTAAGTGTAACAAAAACTGGCGAGGAAACAGCAGTTTCTCAGATTATGGAATTAGTTCGTGAAGCTCAGGAATCCAAACCGGCAGTACAAAAACTTGCTGACAGGGCAGCAAAGGTTCTTACATTTACTGCGGTTATAGTTGGAGTTTCTACCTTCATTTTTTGGTTTTTCATCTCACCTCAAACGGTTGTACCAGCTATTTTTGCCGCGACATTGGCAATTTCGGTTGTAGTGATTGCTTGTCCTCACGCATTGGGTCTAGCTATCCCAACGGTAACTACTATTACTACATCTCTTGCCGCTAAGAACGGTATACTGATACGTGATATGCGGGCTGCCGAAATTGCTCGTAATCTTGATTATGTAGTTTTTGATAAAACTGGAACATTAACTCAAGGAAAGTTCGGCGTTTCTGAAATTCTCACCACCAAAGGCTATTCAGAGAAGGATGTGCTTACTTTCTCCGCATCGATTGAGCAGCACTCCCAACATTCGATAGCCCAAGGAATAGTTGAAGGTGCAAGGAGAGAATGGTTTGAATTTACTCCGGCGAAAAACTTCAAATCTTTCCCAGGTAAAGGAGCAAAAGGAGAAATTAACGCTGCTAATATTATCATCGGTAATAAATCTCTACTACAAGAAAGTGAAGTGTCTGTTGGTGAGCTAGAGCAAGAAATAAAACCACTTGAGGAAGCCGGTAGGACATTTATTTACGTAGCAAGAAACAATAAGTTAGTAGGTGTCATTGCTCTTGAGGACATTATCAGGGAGGAATCCAGAGAAGCAATAGCTGCCCTAAGGAGTATAGGTATCAGGACCGCCATGCTCACTGGGGATAATAAGTCTATTGCAGAATCTGTTGCTAAGAGACTTGGTATCGATACTTTTTTTGCAGAAGTTTTACCAGAAGAAAAAGTTAACAAAATTAAGCAACTACAGAATGAAGGTAATATTGTCGCGATGGTTGGCGATGGAGTAAACGATGCTGCTTCTTTAACCCAAGCCCACGTGGGGATTGCAATTGGTGCTGGAACAGACGTGGCAGTAGAATCTGCTGAAATAGTTTTGGTCAAAAATGATCCTCGTGACGTAGTGAAAGCAATAAAGCTCTCTCAGGCCACAAATGCAAAAATGAAGCAAAACTTAGCATGGGCGGCAGGTTACAATGTTATAGCCATTCCGGTGGCAGCAGGTTTACTATTTTCATTTGGGATATTGCTCCGCCCAGAATGGGCGGCACTTTTGATGAGCGCCAGTTCAGTCATTGTAGTATTTAATGCCCTAACACTTCGAAACACCAAATTAACCTAATAGAAGTTTTCAGTAATAATTTTGACTTTGGATTACATTTAAACTTAAAATTAAGCTATGGATAATCGGTACGAAAAGCCTCAAAAAAATCCGGTAATTATTGTGGCTGTGATTATTAGTTTGCTTCTTATACTTGGCGCTATTTTTCTAATTTTCTTCTTTTAGTATCTTTTTATTGACAACAAGACAAGCTGGCGAGATAATTCATTTATCGCACGCGAAAATTAAACAACCGACCGACTTTTTCAATAGTCAGTCAGGAAGGAAGGAGGTGATAGCCATGGCGATCGCCATAGAAACTGCCAACAAGGTAATACCGATAGGGCCAAGCTGGAAACCGAATCCGCTCAATGAAATAATCTACAGCTTGAATCCTCTCGGACTCATAGGCCCATTGGCTTCAATAGTCATGGGAGCTCCTAGCGGAAACGGAGCACCAGTTCTCTTGGTACCGGGAGCTATGGGAACACCTCTACATCCTCAGTACCAACGGATGGACTGGTGGTTGTGGGCGATTGGGTACAACCCTCGACCGTGTAAAGTCGGTCTTAACATCGGCTGTCTGGATGACCTAACTCAACTAGTGATTCAGGGAATCGATGAGGCCGTTGCCGCAACCGGTCTCCAAGCCCATGTTTTCGGCCACAGTCTGGGCGCAGCTATTGGTAGAGCCGCAGCCAAGCGCCGACCCAAAAAGGTTGCCACAGTCGTTTCTATTGCAGGTACTGTTCAAGGAGCTATGGTGATACCCCCAGTCTATGGTGCAGCTCAACGGGCAATGCCGAAG
>MHCR01000030.1:2725-6666 GCA_001816695.1 Candidatus Woykebacteria bacterium RBG_16_39_9b | reverse complement strand
GATATGCCACCGGACGTTGCTCGGTTTGCGCTTTACGCCGGCAATGATGGAGTGATGGAATGGGAGGGTTGTTTGGAAGAAGCAGGCGGCGAGAGTATTAAGGTCAGGTGGGGCGCCAACCACTTAAACATCGTTACTCACCTGGAGTCTTGTTTACAGATTGCTAGATTTCTCGCTACCCACCCAGCGAAGAAAATCGCCATCGCCTAGTTCTAAGCTTGCCAAAGAACCGGGCGATTTCTTTTGCCAAGTTTACATCTCGCTAAAGCCGATATAAAATCCTCTTATGATTCTCATTTTCACTACAGCAACCAACCGTAAACAAGCAGTCGAGATTGGCGACAAACTTTTGAGGGAAAAAACAATCGCTTGTTACAACTTGGTTCCTATTCAATCGAAGTACTGGTGGAAGGGAAAAACAGTAGAAGACAATGAAATCTTAATGCTCATAAAAACAAGGAAGGAAAATTTCAGAAGAGTTGAAAAAACTATTTTGGAAAACTCTATCTATGAAACCCCAGAAGTTATAGCCATAAAACCATCGAAAGTTAATAATAAATATTTAGATTGGCTTAACGCTCTTATAGATAAGTATTGACGAGAGATACTTTTTTTGACATAGTTTTTTACTTGTATGAGTGCCGCTTTTTTAATTACCTTTCGAGAGGGCTTAGAAGCTGCTTTAATAATTGCTATTGTCTTGGCCTACTTGAGATCTCTTGGTAGAACCGACCAATTTAAGTACGTTTTCCTCGGTGCCATTTCAGCTATTATTATTTCCCTGATAGTCGCAATTGGTGTGTTCGTCTCGATAGGAAAGTTGGAAGGCAGAGCGGAGCAATTAACTGAAGGGTCTGTAAGTTTATTGGCCGCAGGGGTTTTGACCTGGATGATTTTTTGGATGAGATCTCAATCAATGACAGTTGGTAAAGATCTACGTAGTAACGTCGACGCCGCACTGACAAAAGGTACTTTAGTTGCAATGGCATCGGTTGTTTTTATTGGTGTGTTGCGCGAGGGAATCGAAACAGCTCTTTTTCTTATTGCTGTATTTATAAACAACACTACAGTTTTTGCTGGTATCGGTTCTTTGGTGGGCTTAGTAGGTGCTGCTTCCATAGGAGCGTTGGTTTACAAGGGAAGTAGTTTCATCAAGATAAAACTTTTCTTCCAAATTACTGGCGGTTTGATTATATTAATAGCAGCCGGACTTTTATCTAACGGAATACACGAATTTCAGGAATCAGGAATTATAAATATTTATCTATCAAAGGCTTGGGATCTTACTTGGTTTTCTCCTCTAAGTGACGGTTATCTGGCAGAATTTTTAAAAAGTATTGTCGGCTGGAAACCAAACCCTTCAGCTGGCCAAGCGGTAGTTTGGGTTACTTATTTAACAGCTGCAATTTGGTTTTTTTATTTCGCGGGTCTCACAACTAAAGCTGTCAAACAATCAAAACCGTAAACTTTGGGGAAAGATATACCGATTCTCTCTAAATTAATTCTTCCTAAATACAAACTGTGTCCCATATGTATCTTCATCAAACTTTAGTTGCTCGTTATCAACTAAACCGACTTTTAAGCCTTCCTTTTGAACATGCTCCCAACCAAAATCCATATTAATAGCCAATGCCACTTCTTTTCGGGGAACAATTATCCAAAGCTTTCCGCCATCATTTAGTTTATTACTTAGAGTTGGGACCATGGAAGAAAGTTCTTTTTCAGAGGAAGGCCAAAATAAAATTACATCCACATTCTCATCTAAAAAATTTAGATCCCTAAAGACGCTTGTACCACCAGAAATTTTCTCCCATTCAATAAACTCTTTTGTCGGATTCACCAAAAGAGTCTTGGTATCATTTGAAATTCCCAGTTTAGACAAAAAATCTGCATCTAACAGTATCATCGGTTTTAACCTCCTTAACTTTGAGTATAACATAAACATTTATGAAAGCTTAAGATACTTGCCAATAAATATTTGAAGAGTTAAAATAATTAGTCCCGCCCAAATAAGATTCTTATGAGGATCGCACAAATAGCCTCTCTATTCGAAAGGGTACCACCAAAAAGATACGGTGGAACTGAAAGATTTGTAAGTCTTCTAACTGAAGAGCTCGTAAATAGGGGACATAAGGTCACTTTATTTGCCTCTGGCGACTCCATCACGAATGCGAAACTTATACCTGTTAATCCTCACTCTTTACGAGAATCTCATATTCTTGATACAAATCCTTACACGGTTCTAGCCACCGCAATGGCCTACAAAAATGCTGATAAATTTGACATTATCCACAACAACACTTACCCGGATTACGTTGCGTTTCCAGCCGCTTATTCAAGCACCACACCAACGGTAACAACTTTGCACACCCCTTTTAATATAGAGAATACGAGATTATTCGAAGCGTACAAGGATCTAAATTTTGTCCCAATATCTAATAACCAAAGAAGATCTCTTCCAGGTCTTAACTATACTCGAACAATTTATCATGGTGTTCCCGTAAACAAATTTCCGTTTAAAAAAACTCACGGAAACTACTTACTGTATGTAGGTAGAATTGCATTAATTAAAGGAACGCATTTCGCTATAGACGTCGCTGAGGCTTTAAATAAAGAATTAATAATTGCCGCGAAACTTGACCCTCAAGATATTGAATATTTCAATAGGTTTATAGGATCAAGATTGAGTAATGGAAGGATAAAATGGGTAGGAGAGGTAACTGATGAGGAAAGAAATGATCTTATGGCCAACGCTCTTTGTTTACTGCATCCAATTACCTGGAAAGAGCCGTTTGGGCTAACTTTAATAGAGTCTATGGCTTGTGGTACTCCAGTTGTAGCTTTTCGTAAAGGCTCAATACCAGAAATAATAATTGATAAGAAAACTGGTTTTATTGTTGAAACTGAAAATGAAATGATAAGAGCGGTTAAAAAAATTTCTTCTATTTCAAGATCTGAATGTAGAAAACACGTCAGAGACAATTTTAACTTGAAAAAGATGGTAGACGCTTATGAAAAATTGTATTATGAAATAGTAAATGGCAAAAAAAATACACCAACCGCACAAGTTTCTACAAGAAGAAGATCTAAAACCCCTACATAATCTTGCGTACAAAACAGTTCTAGAACTAGAAACTCAACTCGGAATAAATGCATCTGGTAACCAGGATCGCTACGCTGCCTTTTTTGGTAGAGATTCGATGATCACTTGTTTAAAGCTATTACGTGTTTATAAGAAAAAACCAGATAAAATTTACCCTCGTATAATAACAAAAACCATTAAAACAGCTGCAAATCTGCAAGGTAAAACTATCAACTTGCGTAGTGGAGAAAAACCCGGAAAAATAATTCATGAGTACAGAGAAAAAGGTTATTATCATTTAATTGACGGGCCCAATCCCTGGTACATATATCCAGACAAAACATTGAGAAATTACGATTCAGTAGATGCTACTCCGCTATTTTTGATACTCGTGGCGGAATTTTATAACTTCACTAAGGATGGCCAGTTATTAAAAGAGGTCCTACCATCGGTGAAAGCAGCATTTGATTATTTGTATAAATTTAGCCCAAAAGGTGGAAATCGCCTTTTTTTGGAATATCAACTTCATAGACCAAAATATTATGGTGGTTTAGTAAACCAAGGGTGGATGGATAGCGTAGACTCCATTCTCATATACGGCAAGCCGCCAAAAGAGCCAATTGCTTTGGTAGAAGTGCAAGGTTACTATTTTAAAGCTCTGAAACTTTGGTCTGACATTTTCCAAAAGATTGATGCTGATAGGGCGAAAATATGTAAAAGGAGAGCTTTAAAATTGAAGGAGGAGTTCAACAATCTGTTTTTGATGCGTAACGAAAACCATTTCTATTTCTCCTACGCAATATTTGCCAATATGGCTCAAATACTAGAAGTGCGTTCCAACCCTGGTCACTGTTTGTGG
>MHCR01000030.1:2389-2602 GCA_001816695.1 Candidatus Woykebacteria bacterium RBG_16_39_9b | reverse complement strand
CCACAACGGTTCGATTTGGCCGTTTGATAATGGTTTAATTACCGAAGGATTTGAAAATTTCGGATTTGATGAACAAGCTAGAAAGATTAAGGGGTCTGTATTAAATGCGATAATTCAGTTTGGATCTGCTGTGGAGCTATTTTGTGCCGATGAAAACGGAAATATCAAAGAATACACCGAAAAAGGTAGTCGTCATTACGGCACTCATAAACA
>MHCR01000030.1:2066-2259 GCA_001816695.1 Candidatus Woykebacteria bacterium RBG_16_39_9b | reverse complement strand
GCTGTTCATTTGGGCATAGTTAAGGCTCTCATTGATAATGATATTATCCCAACGCACATATCTGGAGTCTCAGCTGGTGCCTTCGCCGGTGCTTTCCACGCATTTGACCCTTCATCTTTAAAATTATTCGATAAGGCAACTAGTATGTTAACAGAGATGAGCCGCGATTTATTCGGGCTTTCAATTTTTAATG
>MHCR01000030.1:124-2016 GCA_001816695.1 Candidatus Woykebacteria bacterium RBG_16_39_9b | reverse complement strand
CTTGCTAAATTTGAAACATTTATTCGATCTAACCTTCCTTTCAAAAATTTTGAAGATTTAAAAACCCCGCTAATTATAGGTGCTACAAATCAAAAAAATGGACAAGGGGAGTGGTTTTCAAAAGGAGATTTAATAGCCCCACTTCTAGCAACTTCAGCAGTTCCCGGAATGATGCCCCCAGTTTACATCAATGGAACTGCCTATATAGACGGTGGTGCCACCGACAATCTACCTATCTTTGAACTAGCCAAAAACCGATGTGGCGTTATTTATGCTTGCAACGCTGGGTATGGTGGGGAAGCCTTACGTGGCCCAAAAAACTTTTTAGAAACGATGATTGCGGCAAGGGAGCTATCTCATTACCAAACAGAAAGGTATGAAGAAGAATTAATACGCTGTATGTACCCAGCTATAAAAATAGTTCATATTGAGCCAAGAGTAGGATTAGATTTACCACCTTACGATTTCACTTCAGAAAAAATTAATCAAGTTATAGAAGAAAGCTATCAAAGAGCTAGTTTAATCCTAGAAAATTCTGATGACGCTTAATATTCCTATTTTCAAACAGCCTAGACAAGAATGTGGAACAACCTGCCTTCAAATGGTTCTATCATACTGGGGAAGGCATACGCCAATTGAAGAATTAAAGAAGGAATGTTCTATTGGGTCGCCAAAGTGGCGCGATTGGGAGTATCGCTTGGGATTAGCTGCCCTTAAAAAAGCTTTTAAACCGATCATCATTACCATGCAAACTTTCACCTTCGACCCCACCTGGTTTAACCTCCCAAACACTGATCTTATTAAAAAATTAAAGCTGGAGCTTGAAATCTCAAAAAAGATGACGCGGGAAACAAACACGGAGAACCGCTATTTTTTTTGGCATGATCCAAAATTAGAAATACCAGAAATTGAATCTGCAATAAGATATCTAGAAGCCGGAGGCGAAATCTTATTTAAACCACTCTCAAAAGATTTAATTAAAAGTTTTCTCAGTAAGGGCGCGCCTATTATAGCGCCTCATAATCCGAGCATTATTCACAAAATACCACGGCAAGATCAAACAGGTTCAGATTGGAAGTCTGATGATATAGGCGGTTCTCATTGGGGACATATCGTTGTAGTGGCAGGTTACGACTCGGATAGATTCTTCATTTCAGACCCAAGCGATTGGTTTGTAAAATCTCAGAAATATTGGGTGGAGCAAGATCTATTTATAGAAGCTGTTTCTCAAAATGACCATCAGTTGCTCATTATTGATAAAGCTTGATTCGTCTCACCCAATATGACAAAATGAATAGAGAGCTGTGCAAACAATCATCCATTTAGTTCGCCACGGACAAGCTGAAAATCCACAAAAAATAGTTTATGGCCGAATGCCCGGTTTTCATTTGAGTGTATTTGGCAAAAAGCAGGCACGTAAAGTTGGGAAACATTTCTCTATGACTAAAATCGGCACTATTTATACTTCACCACTTGAACGTGCTTTTGAAACAGCGAACATAATTTCTGAATATCAAAAGGGCGTAAAAATAAAGCACGTTTATGATTTGATTGAAGCAGATTATTCAAAATGGCAGACTTGGAAGATGGAAGATCTCTTCAAGGCTGATTCTTACATGGCTTTTTTGAATGATCCCAAGACAAACCAAACCCCAGAGAATCTAAATACAATCGCAAATAGAATGGCAAAATTTATTAACCAAATCTGCAAGTTTAATAAAGGAGGTGAGGTTATTTGTGTTTCACATGAATACCCAATAATAGTCGCTAAATTAACCTTTGAAGGGAATTCTCTAACAGGTACTAAAACTCATCATGTCTCTACTGGATCAATTACAACTCTTGTGTTAGATGAAAATTGCACGATGGCCGAATCCTCCTATACGGAATTG
>MHCR01000030.1:0-117 GCA_001816695.1 Candidatus Woykebacteria bacterium RBG_16_39_9b | reverse complement strand
ACTCACAACCTATCGATCTTCGAAGCCATTACAAAGTCGTTCTCGTGAAGCCCATTTATTACATGAGTAAACAAAGTAATCTTAACTTTGCTATAAGTAATAAGGATATTTGGATGA
>MHCR01000029.1:12120-12685 GCA_001816695.1 Candidatus Woykebacteria bacterium RBG_16_39_9b | reverse complement strand
GCAGAAAGTGGATCATCTCCGGGATCTCAAGGACGTAGACCAACCGGCCTTCGACCTTGGTATTCAACTCGATGGAGACGGTTTTGTCCGGACTGCGAAGGGTAAACCAGTGGTAGCCGTGGCCTTCCTCACGATCACGAATACTCCTGATCTTCCCGGTCATCCTGGTTCCAAGTCGCTCGAACAAATCTCTAAATGCGAGTGCGGTGCCAGAGGTATCCAGCTTATCCGCCTGGTGATCCTCGGTTATCGAAAGTCGGTAACCGCTCAAGGCTCCGGGAAATCGGCTAGCAGCCCACTCCACCATCGCCTTGAGGACAACCAAAGGCACGCCCATGTTGACATCGATTACTGCCGAGATATTGCTTTCCCTCACTGTAGAGAGGAGGGTTTCGCGATCTCCACCAGTTGTCCCCATCACAAATGGGTGACCGGTGCGCACGTAAAGCCGCGCGTTGCGGTTTGCAGCTTTAGGAGCTGTAAAATCCACAACAATCGCTCCTGGGTGCTTTTCCAGAGCATCCCTGTGGTGGCGGCGTGGGACTTGCAGTATTAAGTATTGGCC
>MHCR01000029.1:10971-12102 GCA_001816695.1 Candidatus Woykebacteria bacterium RBG_16_39_9b | reverse complement strand
CGCCGCTCTTGCTCAACCCAAGTTCGATGAGCTTCATATCGGGCTGAATTGCAACTTGCTGGGCAACCAAAGTAGCCATGTTGCCAGGCAACCCGGCAATAATGACCTCGATCGGTTCAGTCACGATCTCACCTCCGTATGCGAACTGTTAGAATTTTATGTGCTATATAGGCGGGATAGCGCGGATATTACACTTAACTTATCTTATAGTCAAGAAAAGTTTAATCACTTGAGGAGTTCAAGGGCTTTTTGAAGTTGTGGGTCTTTATTAGTCTTGAAATCTTCTTCGGTGAATTTTACTTCGATGTCAGGTTTAAGACCGCTACCGTTTACCCATGTATCATTTGGCGTAAGCCATTTTGTAGTTGTTATGTGAAGTGCTGAACCATCAGGTAATTCGTTTACTGCTTGTACGGTTCCCTTTCCGAAAGAGGTTTCTCCAATTAACTTAAATCTTTTTAGATCTCGCAAAGCTCCAGCTACTATTTCACTGGCGGAGGCACTCCCTTTGTTTATCAAAACAATTGTGTCTACATTTTGTAATCGTCCCTCTCTTTCAGACTTTATTGAAATCTTCCGCCCACCTGAAGTTTCCTGCTGTACAACAACCGTTCCATTAACAACAAATTCAGAAACGATATACTCGGCGACATCAAGTTGTCCTCCTGGATTGTTCCTGACATCCAATATCATTTTTTTAAATCCACCGTTGATAATATCGTTAACAGCCTTGTCCCACTCACTCTTTGTAGATTCACCAAACCTAGACAATTTTATGAGAGCAATACCGTTGCCTTTATTTTCGAATACGACTGAAGGAACTTTTATAGTAGATCGTTCAAGATTTACTTCCAGTGGTTCTGCCCTACCTTCTCGCTTTAGAAGTAATTTTACTTTTGTACCAGGTTCGCCTCTAATTAGTTTGACCGCCTCTGGTAAGGTAAGGTTTGAGCTGTCTTTATTATCTATTCCTAATATCACATCACCAGGACGTACGCCTGCATTTTTCGCTGGCGTTCCATCAAGTGGTGCAATAATAACTAGTTTAGAATCTCTAAATCCAAGTTGAATGCCTACTCCCTGATATGTTCCTTCCAGCTCAGAATTAAAGTCTTTATTCTCGCTTGGGTC
>MHCR01000029.1:10591-10784 GCA_001816695.1 Candidatus Woykebacteria bacterium RBG_16_39_9b | reverse complement strand
CTTTCAGGATTTACTCCGAAGGGTAAAACAAAATTTTGGCCAACGATTAAACCAAGTACAAAAAGGATCGCCCCAAGTATTAAAAATGGCAAATAGAGATCTTTAGAGGGTCTTTTAAATCCCTTTGATTCGGATTCTTCGTTTTGTAAATCTAATTTTTCATTCATCCTACTACTTCCAAGTTTGCGGCCGC
>MHCR01000029.1:10104-10531 GCA_001816695.1 Candidatus Woykebacteria bacterium RBG_16_39_9b | reverse complement strand
ATTTAGTAATTTAGGCTCTTTTGATATTTCAAGCACGCTTGCGATAAAGTCTTTTCTCTCCGGATCATAAAACCTTACTCTCTGCCCTTTTTTTAGAACCATCCAACTTTGATTATCTTGACTCTTCTGGGCTGTACTTTCTTGGGCTGTTGGAATAACCAAAGATTTCTCCTCCCCCGAAATAAAAGCAAAGCGCTCCTGTATTCTTTCAAGGAAGCTATATACATCGGCGCCCATCGGAGAATTACCAAAACCTTCAGTAATTAAAATAGTTAAACCAATATCACTACCGATTCCAAATGTGAGAAAATCCCGCCAATTTATTCCTCCGGTCACGATCCCACGCACACCAATTGTAACTGCTTTTTCAACTGCTGCTCGTTCGACCAAAGCTCCTCCTGCAATTATCTTGTCCTGACAGCTTGTA
>MHCR01000029.1:805-10068 GCA_001816695.1 Candidatus Woykebacteria bacterium RBG_16_39_9b | reverse complement strand
CAACTTTTATTATACCTTCTCTTAATTTTCCTGAACCTGCAAAAGCAGTTAATTTATCTACTGTGGAAGCGATTTTTACTGATCCTTCACCAACCTCGGCTACAATTCCTTTAGCCCCAGCTATTACTCTAACAGGAGTTGGTAGAAACTTTACAATCAAATCTCCGTTTTTGTCTATTTCGTTTATTATGCCGTCGGTAGGCGATGTTAAGTCTTTTTTACCACCCAAAAATCCGCGTTTCCTAGCGATTATCTCCCCTTTGTAAATACTATCGCCTAGTTTTCTTAGTAAGCATTTCTCTACCTCTGAGGTTTTTATTCCAAGAATTGAAGCCACTTTTACCAAACGTTGCCCTGCCGAAACCTCGCTATGACCAATTATATCGTCAGGTTCTACGCTATCCCCTCTCTTTATAGTTGCTTTGGTTGGGCCTGGAAATTTCCTCTCTATATCTGTCTTTATATTCTCCTGAACTCGGATAAAACTTGGGCAAATCATTTTTAAATAAATTCCGTTTTTTCTAAAGAATTGTACCAGCTTGTAATTTTTTGGCGAGATTCTTCATTGCCAAAGGAAAGATTAAGCGGTTTAACCCTACCATCAATTAAAATTCCAAAAGAGCCTCCCCAAACCTTCTCCGCTTCTTTTGTCCCATCTATTGAAACCTCAACTAACTGATCGCTCTTTGCGGGAACAATTGCAATCTCTTCTTGATTAACGCTGATCTCCTGTACCTGTGAAAACCCATAATCCAATTTTAGAGTACCAGAACCCCCCAAAGAAACAAACCCCCCAAGATTTTGTAGGAAATCGCAATTCATTTTATCTAAACTAGGATGTGCTGCCAGTAATGCACCAAAACCATCCAGAAAAAGTTCCGTATCTATCAGAACTTGTGTCGTAACGCCTGATTGTAATGTATCCAAAATAATCAGTGCAGTTCTCGTCAGTTTTGGCGTATATGAAAAAATAGCGCCTGTCAAAACTATAGATTTACTACCCTTTGTGGCAAAATTTAAAGTTTTCCTAGATGCAGCTAATCTAAAAAAAGCCTCTTCCAGATCAACTTCGTTGGGGCTTTGAGCTATTTTATGGGGTCTTATTTTCTTGTTTCCAAAATAATTCTCTATTTCAACAGCGGTTGTTTTATGCAGTATAAATTTACCCACTTCAGAAGCTTCATAGGAAGCAGAGAAACTAGTTGCTCCAGCGTCTAAAATAGTACCTTGGGAAAGAGAAGCTTTTCCATCCAACCATACCAAAAAATGTTCTTTTGCAACTTCTGATAGTGCAAAATTAGCTCCTAATTTTTCCGCCAAACTTTTTGCATTTTCCAGGGAACTTGTAATAACAAGAGCAGTATCGTTATCTCTTTTAGCATCAAGCGAATCTAGGATCTGGTTCACAGTCAGATTCAAATCGCCGACCGATGTTGGCAGGGAGGTTTTTTTTGAAATCAGAAGTCTGAGATTATCCTCTTTTGAGATCTCCAAAACAAAGCCTTTAGTCCAACCATTTCCAACATCAATAGTAATAAATTTTGTTGGTTTACTCATCATTATGGGAGTTTACAGCTTGTTATTTTATTTTATCGTAACTGTGAAGGGCATAAGAGACATAATCCGAGCCCTTTTTATTTCCCTAGCTAAATCTCTTTGATGGGTTGCACAAACACCAGTTTTTGCCCTGGGTAAAATCTTCCCGCGTTCCGTGGTAAAGCGTGTAAGAGTCTCTGTTTCCTTGTAATTTGGTGTTTTGTTTTCCTTGCAAAAAAGGCAAAACCTTTTCCTATATACAGTATTTAACGCCATAATTTAATGCTCGAAGTTTGATTGTTTAGAATGGAATATCATCCACATTAATTTCGTCTTCGGTTTTTGTTTCTTCTTTTTCTTTTACTGCTTTTTCTTTTCCCTTTTTAGGAGAGTCTTTAGACTTTTCTTCCGGTTCAGAAGTTTCTTCTTCGCCTTCAGATGTTCCTTCTATCTTTTCCTTAGGTTCCTCAGCTACTTCTCCCTCTTTAATTTCCTCAGATTCCCTTTCAGTCTTTCTAGAATCTAAAATTACCATATCCTCAGCCACAATTTCTGTCGCTTGTCTTTTTTCTCCATTAGGAGATTCCCAAGATCTTGTTTGCAGCCTACCTTCTATATACACTTTTCTTCCTTTAGTTAGAAGTTGGCTGCAAAGCTCGGCCAGTTTGTTCCAAGCGACAATTCTGTGGAATTCGGCTTCTTCGCGCCTCTCACTCGAATCAGATGGAACCCAACTTCGGTTTGTTGCCAAACCAAAAGAACAAACGGCGGTGCCGTTTGGCGTGTAACGCAGTTCCGGATCCCTTGTCAAATTACCGATCAACATCACTTTATTCAATGATCTTGTTGCCATTTTGTACCTCCTGATACATCATTTAGTTTTCTGCGCAGATAATATTTCTGCCTTCACTTTTTCTTTTTTCACAATCATGTGACGAAGAAGAGGCTCCATAATTTTTATTTTTTTATTCAAAGTATCGGGAAGAGACCCGGAGAGTCTGAAACTTATTTGCCAATAATTACCTTCTGTTTGTTTTTTAATTGGAAAACTTAACCGTTTCTTACCCAGTTCTGATATTTCGATAGCCTCACCTTTAATTGCTTCTATTAACCTTTTAATCTCTTCGATAAAATTTTTCTCTTCTTGCGGCGTACTAATTTTAGCCATCACCGCTAATTCGTACTCGTTCATCAGCCAAGTTATTCCTTCAAATATTTATATTACGCGCAAGTATATCATAGGGATCAAACAGCATTCAAGTTAGAGTTTTTTAAGCATTAAATTTAAACTCAATAACATCTCCATCCTCAACCGTATACTCACGTCCCTCAAAATGAATTAGTCCTTTCTCGGCGGCTTTTTTCCATGAGCCCTCTTCTACCAATTTTTTCCAATTTATTACTTCTGCCTTAATAAAACCTTTTTGCATATCAGTATGAACCAAGCCAGCTGCTACTTGAGATTTTGTCCCTTTTTTCACCGGCCAAGCTTGGATTTGTTTACCTCCTACGGTCGTAAAAAAAGTAATAAGATCAAGAAGTTCGTAGCAAAGCCGGATAACCCGCTCCAGCCCAGTTTGTTCGATACCAAGCTCTTTAAGGTAGGCTTTTTGCTCTTCGCTTGAGAGTTCAGAGAGTTCATTTTCCAGTTTTGCGCTTATTTTGAGGGCTCCCGTGAGTGGAACTTCGGGATTTTTTAAATCGGTTTCGTCTGCGTTCATCACATACATGGCTGGTTTTTCTATACCGGCGTGGTTTAGTTCTTCTTCGATAGTCCTTATATCCTCGTTTGGATTTAAGTTACCGGGAACATTTGAACTGTGAAAACCCCGAATGAGATGCAAGATCGCGTCTACCTCACGAATATGGCCAAGGAATTGGTTTCCCAACCCTTCTCCTTGATGTGCTCCTTTTACTAAACCGGCAATGTCAATAAATTCAATTGCTGCTGGGACGATTTTTTCTATTCCAGTAGCTTCTGAAATGGACTCTAAACGGTTGTCTGGTACCGCAACTACACCAACATTGGGTTCAATGGTCGTAAAAGGGTATTCGGCCACATTGGCGATCTGCCGCTGGAGCAGCGCATTAAAAAGCGTCGACTTTCCACTGTTTGGCAACCCAACTATTCCAATTTTTAGCATAGGCTTAGATTTTAGCTGTTTAATTTCCAGGAAACAAGTTTGGGGGACTTACTTGGAAAAAAGATTTTGCAGTTCGGTCTTGGATTTTTCGAGGATTTCTTTTTGGGACGGGTCCAGATTTTTCCCCGCACGATTAATGTAGAAATTGAGCATGCTCATAGCGGATTGAAAAGGTGTGCCTTTGCGACGCGTGGAATCTTCAGCGGATTTTTTCAACGAAAGGGCAATTCGTTTTGGATCCCTCCAAGTAAATACACCTTCTTCAAGATCTAGTGCAATACTTTTCTTGGTTACCTCTTCTGACCAGTATTTTTCAGCCATCGGAATTTAATTGTAGCACTAGACGTCTTTAAATAAACGGGTTTTTGTTTGCTTCTAAACTCGGAAGCAGTTTCTCAACCCTCTTTTCCCTAGTTTCTCTCTGCTTAGCACTATAAATAAAGTACAGAATTTGCTTGCGCACTGAAACAGAAAAATTTTCGAAGCCTTCGGCCGCTTTTTTGTTTTTGGCAAAGGCTTTTTTCAGTTCTTTTGGAAGAACTAATTCTTCCACAACATCAAATTGATTCCAGGAGCCATCCTCTTTCGCCCTCTCCACTACTTCAAGCCCCGTCCTTGTCATCAGACCATTTTTAATTAGCTTCTCAATTCGATCTTTATTGGACTTAGCCCAAATGCTTTTTGGCTTGCGGACAGATAGATAAATCATAGATCGGTTGTCATCGCGTTTCTTGACAGTAGAGTCGATCCAGCCAAAACAAAGCGCTTCCTCCACGATATCCTCATAGGAAAGCCGACTAACCGGGCTGGAAACTTTATCATGCACCAGCCAAATACTTTTTACCTTATCGTGGTTTTCCGCCAGCCACGCTCTCCATGTTTTGCGATCCGGGAAATAAATTTGTTTATCTTCACTCATATGTATTAACTGGATATCGGATTACGGTTTTGAGTTTTTCCGGTTTCGTGCGGCGTGGATCGCTGATGTAAATTTCATGATGATGGCCGTTAACTTGAAGATTATGGTCTTTAATATATTCCAAGAGCTGCTTTATCGTTGGTTCTTCCTGTTCGTAAGAGCCGATATGAAGCATCTGCACAGAATGACCTTCGTGTAGTGTTGTCAACCGCACAGAATCATAGGGTATGTCAGGTTTTTTTGCCTTGGCTTGCTCAACTGCTTGTCTGAAAAGAGTTCTATCAATAAAAGCTGGAGCCATAAGAAATGCTTTCCAACGAAGAGTTTTTGCGTCAGAAATATTTATCTCTCCCTGCGTACCCCACCAAAGAGTCTCGAGACCACCAACTTTGTAATCAAAATATCCGTTTGGCTGTGGTAGCTTCTTGAACTTCAACCCCATCTTGAGAGTGTAACCAACGCCGTAAAGCGCACTAATTGCATCTTGATATTGAGTAGACGCTGGGGGCTCGTTTCCATCAACTGCAATGATTTGCACCTTCGGGACATCAATTTCCTCAACCTTCTGCTTCACCGATATGTATAGCGCTTTGAGCAGGGCATCGTAGTATTTGGTTGAAGAAATGGTTGCGTAGGAAAGGCCTTTCATGGTTTGAATTCTACTTTTTCACCCCTCGGAAAGCAAATTGGAATCTGACTATAGGTTGAAGTTCGCTTTAATCTATGATAGTATCGCAAGCAAAAGGAATGAGAGGAGGAATCATAGGTGATGACTGCCAGGCTTGTTATCAAACACTCTGGCCAAAACGAAATCATCGAGATTCCAGAGAACGTGTCCAAACAACTTCAGATCTGGCAACTGCCTAGACTGGCTGAGTGGAAACTTGGTCGTTTGAGTACCGGCTTGGTGGAGGTCGACGGAAGAGATCTCGTCGGTAGCGAGCGGTTCGAGTCTCCGAAGCCAGAAGTAACTTATACTGTTTCCGTGCCAGACTAAACGGAGAAAACATCTTGAGTAACAAACGCACACTTGCAGGTTACAGCGTAATCACCAATCCAAGCGTAGAGGCACTAAGAGAACTGAGGAGGGAGAACTTTACTGGCTTCACTTTCTTCGAAAGTGATTCTGTTCCTTGGGGAGTCTGGTACAACGGAGGATTAGCCGGTTACAAAAAAACGGAAAAGGAGGCGGAAGCTGAATTAATAAAGCTAACCAAAAGGAGATATTGATCTAAAGCTACCCAACATAGACCTCGAAAATAGCACGGGGTCTTTTTTATTTAAAGGGGTTTGGCCGCCCAGTTGGCGCCGCGGATGGAAATGCGTCTATACTCAATTGACTTATTTGATTCAACACTTCTTTTTCCTCCTGTGTAAAGCTGCTAACCTGATCTGGACGTGCACTACTTTGCGGTTCTCCTAACAGGACCTTTATCTCCGCTGTTGTATCGCTTCCTTTGGTTGTAATCTCTGAAACTAAAATAGCGCGATTAACTTTTTTGAGATTAGACAGAAACTTGATTGCTGACAAAAAATCTCCTTTCAAACTAACATTAATTGAATATTCTTTTTCGGTCGTTGCAGCAGCTACTTGAGGAACACCTCTAACTGATGATTGGGGACTTGATCCCCCGCTAGGAATACCCGTGGAAGGTTCGGATGGTAGATTGGATGTGCCTGTTGAAGAAGGAGATTTGATAGTTTTAATGACTGTCTGAATAGAGCTGATTTTTATTTTGGAGATTTTTGCCACTTCTTCCATAATTGAGGCCATTCGCAAAATGTCTTTTGAAGAAGGCATAAACGATTCTAGAACCTGGCTTGAATCTTCTACCTCTTCATCAGGTATATTTCGCAAGCTAGTTATATTTTGAGCAATTACTTCTGCTTTAGCACGTTCCTGCTCATTCTGTGCTCTCAACTGAGAAATCGCTTTCAAATTTGGAATAATAAAGTAATTAAAAATAACAACGCTTACAACAACCGTTATAACTATTGACAGTGCAGTAAACAATAAATAATTCTTAAGCACCCCTACTAGCTTGTTTAATGACAGTCTATCTAACTTGCCTGAGGGCTTCTTCTCTCTATTTGGCGGTGTAATAACTTCACTTTTTGTTTGAGTAGATTCAACATCACCAGCAACAACGGAAGGTTCGATTTCCTCTGTCGGAGAGGCGGGCGCTTGGGCTGATGGTTTTTTTGTTATTGTTTTACTTTCTTTTTTCATTTAACAACAAAACTTAGACTAAATGTATATTCAGTATCGCTGCCTCCTGCAAAGCTTGATAGGTCTACACTACTAAAGGTGTCGCTTTTAGCTTGGATTATGTTCATCATTTGATAAAGATCGTTTGGCCGTTTGCTATTACCTCTTAATTCAACTCCCCCACTGCTATCGATCATTAGATCTGTCAGAGTAACTCCACTTGGGACAATTTCAATAATTTTAAATATTTTTTCCCTAAGGAGCGGGTCTGCCGCGGAAAAAGTTTTATAGGTAGAAAGATTGATCTTAATCGTATTAAGAGCGGCGGCTTTTCCCGATTGTTTTTGCCACTCAGCGTTTAATTGCTCAACTTGAGAGGCGAGAGAGGTTTTGGTTTTTTCTTCTTTAAGTTTGAAGAATGAAACAGTGGCGAATATAAGAAGTTCAAAGAAAATGATAGAGGCGAAAAAAATTGCGATATAAACCCTTTGAGCCTTGGCCCTATAAGCCCGAGTCTCTTCTGGTACGAAGTTTATATCGTCTTGCTGTGATGTTCTCCAAATAGGCAGCATTATGTTATTTAAATTTTAGCACTTACGTTTATTTTAGACAAATTACTATCTCTCTACTCAACTTCTTGCCAGCTTAATATATTAAAATTTCCACCCGGCCCGCTACTAAAATGGGCGTTAGCCAAACCAGATTCATAAGTAACCTCCGCTTCCTCGTCTAAAGCCAGTTTGTAAGCAGTAGATTCTTTGGTTATTGCGTTTTGACGAATCTTCATCTGCCCAGCATGGGTGTACAAGACAACGTTCTGGGAACCATTAGAAACATACATTGCCGAGTTATCTGTCGTGCAGACTTGCCCTGTAGGACTACCAATTCCATTACAATCATTCGTTGTTAATGCCATTATATAACTGCCAGCCTGCCCAGAACCTGAGAATATAACTCCGTTTCCAATGTTGATATAACCATCAGAAAAAATTAGTCCGCTATCAGTACCAAAAGATGGGTCTAAGTTTACCCTAGCTCCATTATTAAAGATGATGTGCCCCTGAACCCAAACTGTCCCTGTGATAGTTAGAACATAATCAATTGGGATTGTCAGATTACCTGTAATTTTAACTGGTCCAAGAGAAGACGATGCACCTGGAGGTGTATAGTCCCCGCTTATAGTTCCACCAGCTGTTGCTTCTGTTTTCCACTGACTAATATTTGCATCTGAAATTGGCATATTTTCTGGGGTAGGTTCTGGGTGAGTGGCATCAAAGGGCGTGCATAGCTTATTGTTACCCGAACCTGTTTGACAATAAGGAACGCCTGTTATATCGGAGTTTGTAATAGTGTTAGCATAAGCGTCCAACCCTATATCAATATTGTCGATGGAGCCTACAGTTCCTCCTAAATAAATTCTGAAATAGCCGTCAAGGTTGGTAATATTCCAAGGCCCTCCTGAATATTCGCCAGTTTTTGCTTCTCCATTTGCATAGGAATTGTTAGCAGCCCAAATGTAATATCTACTCGCATTGCTTCCACCATCTAAAACAAGCCAGTAAGTGGCTCCGGGGTTTAATTGAGGATTGGTACTGAAAGTAACAGAAACCCAACCATAGCTTGAGGTGATTGAGCCGGACGAGATAGTGCCTTGCGCAAAAGTAGTCGAGCCTGGATTGCTACCATTGCTATTGGTAATTCTGGCAGTTAAATTACCTGGGTTGCCTTGTTTTCTTATGTAAAGATCAACTCTATTTATTGTGTTTATAGTTGAGACTTGGAAACTCTGAGCCGCGTCTTCGGTTGAACTGGAATTTCCGAAGGTGATTGAGTTTGGAGGAGGCAAAGGACTATCATTCACCTGATCCACCGCCGCAGAAGCACCAGTGGCTGAGAAAGCCGTTCCAATAATGGTTGAAGTTCCCCCTGCAGCCGGATTAAAAATAGGACCGTTTGAATAAACATTACCATTAATTATCGAATTATTTCCCATGTGTAAACCTCCGTAACCCACCTGAACACCATAGTTGAATGAAACATCTGTTGTTGTGGGGGTGGCTACAAGGTTTACAGCTACCTTTCGTATCCGGTTGTTCACATCACCTTTAGAAGTTATGACAAGATTATTAAGAGGGCCGGAAGCGTCTACCGTGGCCGTACCATCTCCAACAGGAAATGTATAAGGATTTGAATAGCTTATGTTATTTTTGATTCGATAAACAGCATCTTCGACACCAGCCTCGGCGGCGTAATAACTTTGGGCAGACTTTACAACGTTATTAGCGGCTTTCAGTTCGTTCAATATTAGGGCTGCCACTGCTGTTGATAAAATTACGCTGATGGAAAGAATTAAAAGAAGTACTAAAAGCATTATTTGGCCGCTTTCATTTTTTAGATAAAAATTCCGTTTATTTAGCATATCAATACGAACGCAAAGTAGCTGTTGATTCTAGCG
>MHCR01000029.1:0-797 GCA_001816695.1 Candidatus Woykebacteria bacterium RBG_16_39_9b | reverse complement strand
TTAGCAAAGCCCCCCACTAACCCTTTAAACTCTGCAGTTAGTTTAATTTTTACCGACGGGTTTGAATTGGAACTTGATAAGTAAGTAAATTCTAAATCAGTAACATTGATCTTCTCTGACGTTATCAGATCTGCCGCTTGACCTTCTCTTTTCATATATATTCCGCCGTCATCAACGTAGAAATCTACGTATGTGCTGTTCTCGTCGGTTGGTAAATCTCTAGTTGTTTCTAGACTCAGTTGACCAGGATTAGTAGGAAAAAATACACTTGTCGGAGTATAAACGCTTTTTGCGTGCCTGACTTCTTGAGCAATAACATCCAAACTTCTCCCTGCATTATCAAGTTCTTCCCTAGTTCTCCTTGAGGATTCACCCAGATTTATAATTTGAAGAAAAATAGAAATCGCCACAACTCCAACTATCAGTACCAGCACCGAATAAATTACTAATTCTATTAAGGTAAAACCCTTTTCATTAAAATTCTTAGATCTTAAATCTGAAATCTGGAATCTCATATCTAATTTCCTACAAAGTTGGTAATATAGGTTGTCAAAATCACATCTTTATTACGCCCAGACAAACTCCAAGTCACCGCCACGGTTACCTTTTTAGTATTAGGATCTGCATTGCCGAAACTACTAATATCGCTGGTCGCTGGGTCCCTAGAAACATCTTCAATTGTTATAGTTCTTGTATACAAACCATTTATAGGACCGGGATCGGCCGGGATCAAAATCCATTTACTGCTTTGAATAACCGGATAATAAGTACCAGCAGTTGAGACACTGTTCCAAGCT
>MHCR01000028.1:15627-16908 GCA_001816695.1 Candidatus Woykebacteria bacterium RBG_16_39_9b | reverse complement strand
ATGTTTCGTTAATAGATATCAATGCTGATTTAGCAAATGGAAAGGCGCTAGACATAGCAGAGTCTCTCGCAGCTCTTAAAATTAATCAAGAAGTGGAGGGGGGTTCTGACTATACTATAGCAGAAAAATCTGACGTAGCAGTGATCACTTCAGGTTCGCCAAGAAAACCCGGCATGAGCAGATCTGACCTTGAAGCAATTAACGGCAAGATAATAAAGGACGTTTGCAAAAAATTGAAACAGACCACTCCTAATTCTATCTTCATCGTAGTTACAAACCCCGTAGAAGAAATGACCGAAATCGCTTATCAAACCCTGTTAGCGAAGAAGGGCAGAGTTTTTGGACTTTCCGGCGTTTTGGACAGCGCAAGATATCTCTACTTTTTAAAAAGCCATCTTAAAACTTCCGGGATTGAAGGAATGGTGGTTGGTAAACATAATGAAAACATGATTCCTCTTGTTTCACAAACCAAAATAGAAGGGAGGAACGTTGAAAGCTTACTTGACCAAAAATCCTTAGATGCGATAATTCAGAAAACAAAAAACGGCGGTGCTCAAATAGTTAATTTGCTTGGCACCAGTGCTTATTTTGCCCCCTCTGCATCTATTTTTCGAATGGTTAGGTCCATAGTTGAAGATCGCAAAGAGCTTTTGCCAGCTGTAGTTTTAGCCAACGGAGAATACGGAATAAAAAACAAATTTATCGGCTTACCATCAATAATTGGCAAAAACGGTGTAGAGAAAATTATGGAACTTAAAATATCGGATAAAGAACTTAAAGAGTTGAGGGGGTCTTAACCCTTTATAGCGCTAACAATATATTCTAAATCCTTTTTGGTTAGGTTCGGATGTACTGGGAGCGAAATTACTTCTTGGGAAGCTTTTTCCGACTCTGGAAACTTTTGTTCAATCCTAAAATTTTTTAACGCTTTTTGTTTATGGACTGGTACAGGATAGTAGATTCCATAACCAACTCCAGCTTTTTCCAGTTTTGCAATCAATGATTCGCGGTTATCCGCTCTAATGGTATATTGGTGAAACACGTGTTTATAACCTTTCGGCACAGTCGGTGCAACTATGCCTTTGGCATTCTTCAATCTTGAGCTGAGAAAATTTGCATTTTCAATTCTCTTTTTTGTAAAAGATTTCAGTTTCTTTAATTGTTCTCTGCCAATTGCCGCAGCAATATTGGTCATTCTGAAATTATAGCCGATAGATTCGTGATAGTACCTTTTTTTCATACCTTGATTTCTTATAAGACAGCACTTTTCTGCAAAAGCCT
>MHCR01000028.1:13077-15553 GCA_001816695.1 Candidatus Woykebacteria bacterium RBG_16_39_9b | reverse complement strand
CAACTTCCTGATTTTTTACCATTTATTTCTGCTCCGTGTGCTTGAGCCGCATCTTCTATAACTATTAAATTATATTTTTCAGCGATTTTGTTAATTTCGGTCATAGCCGCCATTAAACCATAAAGATGAACCGGCAAAATGGCGCGTGTTTTTTTGGTAATCGCCGCCTCGATTAGTTCAGGGTTAAGATTAAAAGTAGCTGGGTCTATATCAGCAAATACTGGCTTTGCACCTGCATAGATTATTGAGGTGGCTGAAGCGATAAAAGTAAACGGTGTGGTTATAACCTCATCACCACCGCCAATTCCAGCAGCTACCAAAGCAACCATCAAAGCAGAAGTTCCATTCCCAGTAGCAATAGCATATTTTGTTCCACAATAGGCAGCGAATTCCTCTTCAAACTTCTCGACAATTTTTCCCTGAGAGAGCTCACCACTGCGCAAAATTTCTAAAACAGCTTTTTCTTCTTCTTTTCCTAACAATGGTTTTGCAATTGGAATCATAACCAAGCTACTATTCTACTATTTATACTTGAACCTATCAAGATTTACTAAGTTAGTTTGACAAAACTTCCCACTTTATCAATAATAAACGTTGTATCAAGAGTTTCCCAATCAATTGGGACGGCAACCCTAAGGAGCAGGGTGCCACCCGTTAATTAGCGGGGATACGGCTCTAAGAAAAGAGCAATCCAATGAACTATAAAGTTTTCACATCCGAATCTGTTTCTGCCAGCCATCCTGACAAAATCTGCGACCAAATTTCCGACGCGATAGTTGATGCTGCACTTAAAAATGATCCACAGAGTCGGGTGGCAGTTGAAACTCTTGTTACCACAAATAATGTTGTTTTGGCTGGAGAAGTAAAAACAAACTCTAAGATCCAATTTGAAAAAATTACCCAAGGTATTATAAAAGATTTGGGATATACCAACAGCACTTTTAATTTTTCTTATAAATCGCCTATTAATGTATTTATCCACCAACAGTCTCCTGAAATAGCAGTCGGTGTTGATAGCGGTGGCGCCGGTGATCAAGGAATGATGTTCGGCTTTGCTACAGCCGAGACCAAAACTTTAATGCCTCTACCAATTAATATAGCCCACCGATTAACAGAAAGGTTGGACGAGGTAAGAGAGGAAAAAATTATTTCGTATCTGCGACCCGACGGAAAAAGCGAAGTTTCTGTTTCCTATGAAAAGGGAAAGCCAAAGACGGTTGAACGCGTTGTTCTAGCAGCAGCCCATAAAAAGGGCGTAAAAGGGGGTGAATTAAGGGAAGATTTATATAAATATGTCGTCAAACCAATACTTTCTGAACTCGGTCTGAAAATTAATAAACGGGATTTAATTGTAAATGGAACTGGTGCGTGGACTTTGCCAGGCCCAGCCTCAGACACCGGCGTAACCGGAAGGAAAATAATTGTAGATTCTTACGGTGCATTTGCCAGAAGCGGAGGAGGAGCGTTTTCTGGCAAAGACCCAACAAAAGTTGATCGAAGTGGGGCGTATGCGGCTCGATTTATTGCCAAAAATATTGTTGCGGAGGAACTTGCAGAAAAGTGCGAGGTCCAACTAGCTTACGTTATAGGACAGCGCGATCCAATAACTCGCGACATTGAAACCTTTGGCACAGAGAAAAAACCTATTAGGGTAATACGCGATTTCGCTTGGAAACTTCTTGATCTGTCTGTTCCAGGAATTATCAAAGGCTTAAATTTAAGAAGGCCAATTTATAGAGAAACTGCCCGATACGGTCATTTCGGTAGAAACAGCTTCCCTTGGGAGCAGGTAAACGGCTTACCTTAAAGGTTTTTAACTTTTTTGCCACTCTTATCTGCGAAACCGACCAATTTTGCCGGATTCCCAACGACAATTCCAAAACCTGGTACGTCGCGAGTTACTACTGCTCCGGCTCCGACAAGAGCCCACTCTCCAATTGTTAAACCCGGCAAAATTGTCGCATTACCACCTAAAGAAGCGCCCCTTTTTACTAATGTCTTACTTAAAGTCCAATCGGCCGGCTCTTTAAAAGTCCCGTCAGGATTAACTGCCCTTGGGTTTTTATCATTAGTGAAACAAACGTGGGGCCCCAAAAAAACTCCGTCTTCAATGGTTACTCCATAAAAAACTGAAACATTGTTTTGAATTTTGCAGTTATCGCCAATTATTACACCTTTATCTACATAAACGTTTTTCGCAAGAACACAATTTTTACCGATTTGTGCGCCCTCACGCACCTGCGCATTATTCCAAATAATTGTTCCCTCTCCAATTTTTGCTTTTTTTGAAATGTCTGCACTTTTGTGGATTTTTATCATATACGCCCATCCTTAATCCTGATACTTTCCGTAGCCAAAATCGCTGTCCGAAGTGCCCAAAGTGCCTCCTCTCCGGAAACAGGCGGAGCGACGCCATTTGCCACCGAATCTACAAAGCTTTCAAGTTGGGCGCGTAGAGGCTCTTTTAAACTTACTT
>MHCR01000028.1:12788-12971 GCA_001816695.1 Candidatus Woykebacteria bacterium RBG_16_39_9b | reverse complement strand
ATTTACCACTGCATAACCTTTTGTACCCGTTACATTCAATTTCCTAATCTTTACTGGCGTAAGCCAGTTAACTTGAATGTGCCCGGTAACTTTCAACCCGTCCTTACCAGACGGGTATTCCAAAAAAACGTCGGCGTAGTCTTCGTGTTTTTTCAAAAGGGCTCTTCCACCAGAAGCATAGAT
>MHCR01000028.1:12608-12774 GCA_001816695.1 Candidatus Woykebacteria bacterium RBG_16_39_9b | reverse complement strand
GCTTCAAAATAAAGTTTAGAAGGTCAATATCGTGCACTCCAATATCTAAAATGACATTCGCATCTTTGATTCGGCTCGGTATTGTCCCAGTTCTGCGAGCCATGACAGAGATAATGGTACCAAGTCTTCCAGAACTAATAAGTTCCTTTAGAGCGATTACTGCCGG
>MHCR01000028.1:12205-12481 GCA_001816695.1 Candidatus Woykebacteria bacterium RBG_16_39_9b | reverse complement strand
ATCACATCAAGAGCTGTCTTGTGATGCCAACGGGTTGGAGTGGCGATACTAACTAAATCTGGTTTTTCAGATTCAAGCATATCCAAATGGTTTTTATAGAAGGCCGTTGCGAATTCTTTAGCGGCCTTTCTACCGATTCTTTGGTCAAGATCACAAACACCAACAAGGTTCACCCCTCTTATCTGAGAGTAATTTCTTGCATGGTGTCGACCCATACTGCCCACACCGATAACAGCGGCCTTTAATCTACCCATTAAATATTTCCAACTCCTTTAT
>MHCR01000028.1:11327-12123 GCA_001816695.1 Candidatus Woykebacteria bacterium RBG_16_39_9b | reverse complement strand
TAAGATTCTTATATTGATCATGAGCTACCATGAAAACAGCCGCATCTGCTTTAGATAAAGCACTGTCTAAACTTTTTTTGTACCTTCCCACAAACGGATCTTGAACTTCTACGGACTTGAAGCGGCCATCAAGTTTATCTAAAAAATATTGGGTGGGGGTATCTCTAGTATCATCAGAATTGGCAAGGAAGGCGTAGCCTAAAACTGCTACTTTTGCTTTTTTCGAATCAATCTTAGCTTCTTTTAATGAATTTTGTAAAAGCTTATACATATGAGTTGGCATATAATCATTAACCTTGCGTACTGTTTCAATAAGTTCCACTGCAATTTCTGAATCTGAGTCTTTGTTTCCCCTTAAAAAAGCTACCTGAAGTAAACCATCTTTGGGTATACAATGGCCTCCAACGCCGGCCCCAGGCATATGAACATTCCGATCCTCAACCTTATTTACTAGTTCCCTAACTTTGTAAACATTTACACCCAGTTTCTCGGCAATCAAAGCTAGATTGTTAGCAAAAGCAATTTCTAAATCTCGGTAGGCGTTTTCGGCTGTTTTTACTAACTCCGCTGTAGAAACATCAACCAAATCCAAATCCCCTTTAACATATGTTTTGTAAAGCACCAACATAATCTTCGCTGTTTTTTCGTCCCAACCACCTAACACCCGATGATAGTTTTCAACATTTCTAAGAAGCTTTCCCACCATAACTCTTTCCGGGCAGTGACCAAGATAAAATTCCTTACCCAATTTGAGTCCAGATTCATTTTCTAATAGAGGCGCCACCATATTTTTCAT
>MHCR01000028.1:9848-11306 GCA_001816695.1 Candidatus Woykebacteria bacterium RBG_16_39_9b | reverse complement strand
AATTCTTAGCAACACTTTTTAGAGCTGTTCTTAACGCTTCATATTTTGGTACGCGATCCGCTTTGTCTATCGGAGTTTCTACTGCAACAAAAACTATATCAGCTTCTTTCATACCTGAATATTCGGTGGTGGCGGTTAATCTCTTAGTTTTAATCGCTTGCTTAACCAATTCTTCTAGACCTGGTTCTTTACCTTCTATTGGGGATTTACCAGCGTTAATTAGATCAACCTTTTCTTGACCACGATTAATGCCCAAAACAGTAAACCCTGATTTTGCCAACATACAAGCGACAGGAATACCAACATATCCCAAACCGACTACAGTTATTTTAGCTTTTTTATTTTTTATAAGTTTCTCTAAGTCACTCATGGAAAAACCAAAAATTTCTCGAAAGGCTATTTTAGCACAAGTTTGCAGTAGGTACAAACCTATAGACTATAGATAAGAAGAAACCCCGCCGACCGTATTATGCCTGCAGGGCTATGTTACGAAATGCTCTTTCCATTTCCTCCTGACCAAAATCGTAGATCCCCGACTCCAAAAGGGCGATTGCACCAAAGCCTGTTACGCCTTTTCCAGGTTCCAGAGCATAGCGAAGCTCTTCGGCTATACCCTCTGGTGTATAAGGAATAAAGCGGATGTTATCCCGCTCCCACCTATCTCTGGCCCTTTCTGATCTTTCTTTCACTTCCTGCCAGGTTAGTGGGATCTCTACTTTGGCAATAATGCCTGGTGACCAGTAGCGGCCATCGATGGCAAGACCAAGAAACACCAAATCTTCCCGATCGACCGGCAGGTTAAGCTCTTCTACTGCAGCCCGAACAGCGACTGATGGAAGGTAAATTTCCCTACCAAGCCCCTCTTCCGGATTCACCCCCTCTGCCAACGCTGTATGATTGAGGTCAGCGTTTAGTGATACTTCTTTGGAACGATGGGTCATTATGGTTTGCTGGTCGGCAAGTACCACAACCGTTGTGATACCAACTCCACTGCTAAGAGGTCCGCCCAGCTTATTCAGGTCGAAGAGATCGTCTTCGCTGACGAATTGAAGCAAAGCCTCGGCTATCTCTGGGCGCTCTTTCCGAACTAAGTCCTCGAAAGCAGCATGGAGGAGGTTGAATTGGTACCTTGAGTAAGCAACCTCCATACGAAGTGTCTTTGCGCCAAAAAGGTAGTACCTACGCCTAATTAGTGCACGCCTGAAGTGGAAGGTCCGAGCATTTGTCTTTGGCTGCTTAATGGCCAGAACTTGCTCGGAAAGTTCCCTGACTTCATCAGGAACACTTATTTCTTCAGGCACTAATCGGCAAACCACCTGATTTGGCTTCCACACTTTACCAGATGGTGTAATCATCTTCCCAGGGAGTACGATGCCGCCGAACTTGCTAGTGATCATTTCGTACATCGAGCAGACCCTCCTTTACTTTCGTTGCGAGGTCCTGTGTACTTTCGACTAT
>MHCR01000028.1:0-9801 GCA_001816695.1 Candidatus Woykebacteria bacterium RBG_16_39_9b | reverse complement strand
ACGCAAGTGAAATCAACAAATCTTAAAGCTGGTGCGATGTCCTGTTCGTAGGAGTCACCCACCAAAACCTTTCTCCCTTGCGGGAGTCCGGGAATCAGATCTTTGACGATCGCCTGAGGTGTTCCTTTGCGCGGCGAGGAAACAATTTTTCCTTCCGGAAAGAATGACCCCAGACCAATACTTTCGAGCCGTGTCCTCTGAACACCTTCGGTACCAACACCCTTCGTCCAGGCGAAGATAGGCTCACCGCGGTTATCGATCTGTTCCAAGAGTTGTCTCGCCCCTGGCACGATTGTTACTTTGGGTAGATTCTGACGTAGTTTCTGCCAGATAGTTGACACTGCCGCTCTTTGTTCTTCGGTGGTACAAAGCGACAGGTGGTATCCCTCTTCGCTTTCGTTACCGACGAACTCTTTGGTGTAATGCTCAAACAACTGATCAAACGGAACACCAATTGCGGCAGAAAGATCACGGAACAGATTTGAGTGGTCGTATGCTGGAAGCTGTAGAACTCGGTCTAAATCAAGAACCCAGATATTCACCTATCGCCTCCTGTTAAAGTGCGTTTTGGAAAATGGGGGATTATTATACTATGAGTTTGTAAATTGAACAACAATAAGTTCATGAACTTATTTTGAGGTAATCAGAGCAACAGCAATCAAAGCAAAAACAACCCCAATTAATTGTTTGGGTGTGACTACTTCTTTAAAGAGTAGTAATGAAGCTGTAATTACAATTAAAGCACTTAACCCTACTATTGGATAAATTAAAGAGGCGGGGCCATTCCTAAGCGCTTGTTGTACCGCGATGGTACCAATTATGCTAAAAAGTGCTGCTAAAGCTCCTATTAGTATGGGTTTAGTTTGAATTAGGTTTAAATCAAGTTGTTTTTGGCTGGTAAACCAGATTACTGAAAAAATTGCTCCAAGAAGATAAAGAACTATTGTTATAATTGCTATATTCGCGCCAACCCGCTCCCCAACCTTAAACATCAAATTTGTTAATCCAAAACCCAAAAAGGCTAAAGCTGCAAGAGCAAACCAATTCATAGTTTTATTTTAGCAAAAACTACTTAATAGTTACACTTTCTGCGAGGTTGCGGTGATTTAGTTCAGCCTTGCTGAACGCAAGACAAGGAATTTTAGCTAGGCATAAGATGCCTAGCGCAGGATTCGAGAATAACTGAGAAACCAAGAAGCTCGCAGGGTTCGAAGTTATGGAGAATCCTATTTTACCGTGACAGACTTTACTAGGTTGCGAGGTTTTAGCTCGCTTGCGAGCGCAAACCCCTTCAACCTAGCATTCATTAGCTACTTAACAGTCACACTCTTAGCCAAATTCCTTGGCTTATCCGGATCCCAACCCTTTCCCAAGGCAAGGAAATATGCCAGAAGTTGGGCTGGTACAACCATTGGAATTAATGATGCTTCGCCAACATCCTTAACTGGAACCCAGTGGTCAAAGCTCTCCGAATTCTTTGGTCCGACACCAATTATCAAACCTCCTCGAGATTTGATCTCCGTTGCATTGGAAATAATAGACTCAAAAGTTTCATCATCAGGTGCATATACAATGCACGGTGTTCCTTTGCTAATTAAAGCAATTGCGCCGTGCTTTAGTTCCCCACCTGCCAAACCTTCTGTGTGGATATAACTTACCTCTTTCATTTTTAGAGCAGATTCCAGTGCGGTTGGATATGAAACACCTCTCCCTATTGTGTAGATATGCTCTGATTTTGCAAGGGTTTTGGCGATTTTTTTAATTTCACTTATATTCTCTTTTCTCAAAAGCCGTTCTATCTCTTTCGCAGATTTTATTAATAATTTTTTTGCTTCTTCTATCCTACCTATTAAAGCGTACGTTACCAACATCAAGAAGGCTACCTTTGCTACATAAGCCTTTGTAGAAGCAACAGCAATTTCTGGACCGGCTCCAAGCAGCACTTTTATACTTCCCATTCTATAGATAGTCGAGCCTAAAGAATTAACAACTGCTGCAATTTTGGCTCCTTTCTTTGCTGCTCTATTTAGTGGTTCAACCACATCGATTGTCTCACCACTTTGGGACAAAGCGATAATAAGACTTTGTTTAGTTAGAAAATCCTCCAAATAATTAAATTCAGAAGCAACTGCTGTATTAACGTGATGGTGAGCTATTTTTGAAAAAAGGTAAGTACCGGCCAGACAAGCATGAAATGCTGTACCGCTAGCAATAAAAAAAGTACCCCTCGCCTCTTTTATTGAAGCAGCCATATCAATTGCCGGTTTTTCAAGGCTAATGATTGCATTTCTTAATACCTTTGGCTGCTCAAAAATTTCTTTAATCATAAAGTGTGGGAATTTACCAGTTGTAGATTCAACGGCCTTCCAATCAAGAATTTGTACCTCAGTTTTTACCTTTTTACCACTTGCCAGTGAGTAAACAGATATACCTTTTTTGTTCAATATTGCGAACTGTCCATCTTCCAAAAAGATTACTTTTTTGGTGTGAGGTATAATCGCTGTGGCATCTGAAGATAAGAAGTATTCTCCGCTTCCTACTCCGAGGACAATTGGAGAGCCATTTTTTGCAACCACGATTTCTCCACTCGAGGATAGGGCGGCTATAGCATTTAATCCATCCAATTTATTAAAAGTGCTTCGGACAGCCTCTGAAAAGCCTTTATTCTTCATTTCGTCTTCAATCAAATGAACAATTACCTCTGTGTCAGTATCCGACTTGAAATTATGTGATTTATTAAGACCTTTTTTTAGTTTTTGAAAATTCTCTACAATCCCATTGTGAACAATGGCTAGCGATGAATCACAACTTAGATGAGGATGGGCGTTAGTATCGGTAACACCACCGTGTGTTGCCCAACGTGTATGACCAATACCAGTATTAGACTTAAGATTTAAGATGTCAGATTTAAGAACAGAATTTCCTATTTTACCAACTTGTTTTTCGACCAAAATTTCTTTGTCTGCTTTTCTGCTCTCTGTTTTCTGATCACTGACCACCGCCACTCCCCAAGAATCGTAACCTCTATATTCAAGAGTCTTCAGACCTTTAAGAACACGGTTTGCTGCCGTTTTTTTAGTACCAGTGTAGCCAAAAATTCCACACATATCTTAGCGAGTCGCAAGATCAATGATTATTCTAGCAATCTTGCCCGTATCGTGGCGCAAAAGCGTCCCGGCAGCTGCAATAGGCCTTTCTATCACATTCTTAGCCAGTTTTTTTACCTGGGTCACATCATTTTCAACTGGGTACGCCTTTTCCTTTTCATAGCGCTTAGTCAGTTTGTCCGGCAAGCCTCCTTTATTCAAAACCACATAATCGAGCTTCCCATTCTCCAAATACGTTCTTATCTCAGAAACAAAATCGCTTGCGGCAAAACCGTCGCTTTCTCCATGCTTGGTCATTAAATTACCAATATATACCTTTTTGGCCTTTGAATAATTAATTGAATCAGCAACTCCGTCAACCAATAAATTTGGGATGATGCTCGTATACAAATCCCCAGGACCCAAAACTATGACATCTGCTGTTTCAATCTCCCTCAGAACCTCTGGATATGCATAGGCTCTAGGATCTAGATAAACATAGTCTATTTTTAGATTAGGCTTTATTTTTCTAACATCAATATTGGTCTCACCAACAATTTCAGTACCATCCTCTAATCGCGCTACTAAGTTAGAGTTAGTCAACGTTACCGGATAAACTCTACCGCGAATTCCAAGAATTCTACCTGCTTCTAACACCGCCTTTTCAATTCCGCCAGTTATCTCAGTTAAAGCGGCCAAAAATAAATTGCCAAAGGAATGACCTTCTAAACCAGCTCCCTTTGAAAACCTGTAGTTAAAAAGCTGTCTCAAGGTCAAAGAGGAGCGATCATCGGGAGAAAGAGCTACTAGTGCTTGGCGAATATCACCGGGGGGAAGATGACCAAATTCGTCACGAAGTCTACCAGAACTACCACCAGAGTCCATCATCGTAACAATTGCTACAATGTTGGAGGTGTAGCGTCTCAAACCTCTTAAAAGATTAAATATACCAGTGCCCCCACCAAAGACGACGATTTTTGGCCCGTTAGAAATGTCATTTTGCTTGCTTGATTGCTTCATATGAAAATAGCGGATATACCGCTCCAATTATGGCATAAGTATAATCCCTTTTTATAAAGGAAATCAAGTGAGCAGGAATTTAAGTGGCAGTTTGGAAATACTCAATTGTTTTTTTTAATCCTTCATGCAATGAAAATCTTGGTCGCCATCCAAAATCTTTTTGTATTTTTTCGCTAGAAGTATACAGAGCCGGCACATCCCCAGCTCGTTCGCCTAAATCATTGATTGGAACAGTATATCCTACTATTTTAAAGATCAAATTAACCACATCAATAACTTTAGTACCAACTTCGGTTCCAATATTATAAATCTTGTATTCATTTGCTGTTACAGCCGCGATGTGTGCCCTAGATAAATCTTCAACATAAATAAAATCACGGATTTGCTCACCTTTCCAATACAAAGGTATCGGTTGTTTCGCCAAGGTAGACTTGATGAAATTTGGAACCGCGTGGGTCTCCGGACTATGTTTTTCGCCAGGTCCGTAAGGGTTAAAATAACGTAATATTATAACGTCGGAGCCTGTTTTTTCTCCAAAATCTTTACATAATCTTTCCATATCTAGCTTATTTTGGCCGTAAGGATTGGCAGGTTTTTTAATCTCTGACTCTTCATTTAGTGGTAGTTCGAGGGGATCTCCATAAACTGTTGCCGATGAGGAGAAGATTATTTTTTTTACATTTACCTCCTCCATAGCTCCCAAAAGAACCTTTGTACCAAGCACATTATTTTGGTAGTAAAGGTCTGGTTTACGAACAGATTCAGGAACAATAATAAAGGCTGCCATATGAATAACAGCATCTACTCCAGATAGCGCTTTTTTCAACTTTTCTTTTTCTGAAACATCGCCCAAGACGAATTCTGCTCTGGGGTCTACCAAATCTTTGAAACCGCGGCTCAAATTATCGTAAACAATCGCTTTGTGTCCCCCGTCAAGCAATTGTTTTGTTGTGTGGGATCCGATAAATCCCGCTCCACCTGTTACTAAGATTTTCATAAAGAAAAAAATTATTTACCTGCAAGGACGGGTTCTTTATTGGTTTCTTTGAAGGTCCAATAGGAATTAAGAAAGTAATTAACGAAGGTGGCCGGTATAATTCCAATAAATTGCGCCAGTTCCTCCGGTCTTAAATTTAATAATCTGGTTAATGCTATAAATGTGGTCCAGCTAACTCCCAAAGCTACGAAGGAAACAAGGTTGAATTTTAACCCCTTAACATGAAATTTAGTTTCAGTCTGTCGTTCACCAAAGGTCCAAAAATTGTTCAAAAGAAAGTTTGAAATAATTGAAGTTTCTATAGCCAGCGGTGAAGCGATAATATCCGAAACACCAAATATCCTAAATAGAACATAAAAAACGCCTAGATTGACTACAACACCACTTGCTCCCACAACTGCAAATTTAATAAAGGTTTCACTTCTCTCCAGACGAATTGCCCAAACAAAGATTAGTGCTTCTAAAACATCACCTTTACCAATCTTGGTTTCGCCTTCTTTTCTTTCCAGAAATTCAACCGGTATTTCCTTTATTTTTGCTTTATTTAGAAATGCCTGATAAAGGAGGTTTATTTGAAAGGAGTATCCTTGAACTTTTATATTTTCTAAGCTTATTTTATTGATTAGATCTGTCCTAATTGCTCTAAAACCAGCTGTTGTATCGTGTATTTTAAACATACCGGTTGCGGCTCTGCTCATTATATTGCCACCGGAAGAAAGCAACCTCCTGCTAAAGGACCATTTTGGAATTTTACCACCTGGAATATATCTTGAACCGATAACAAAATCGCTTCCTTCATCTAAAGCTGTAACAAGGCGAGGAACATCCTCTGGTTTATGTTGAAAATCTGCATCCATCTCGATTACTGCGTCGGAACCAAGTTTTTCTATTGCATATCTCATCCCTCGTACATACGCTGCTCCAAGACCCTGTTTTTGACCGCTCAACAAATGAACATTTTGATTTTTTCGACTATATTCTCTCACTATTTCGCCGGTTCCATCCGGCGAAGAATCGTCCACCACCAAAATATGCATTTCATGGGAGATTTTTTTAAATTGCTCTTCCAATGCCAGGATTAAACGAGAGATGTTTTCTTTTTCATTATACGTGGGAATAATTACAACAATTTTCACGATAAATCCCAAATAATTATCTTCTTTAATTATAAATTCTATGCTAGTTGCTTGTAAATACTATCTTGCTGTAGGTGTTGCCTCAACTGAGGGTGTGGCAATTTTTGCAGATGGGGAAGAAATTTTATTAGCAGATGGTGAGGCACCAGATCGAGGAACGGAGATCTCCGAAACTTTAAAAAAACCGGCCACAAAAACTAAATAAATGATAGATATGGAAAACAAAATTATTAGTAAAATCACTAGCACTACTAAAAACTTTTTTGATGATTTCGGATTCTTTCCTGAGAGTGGAGATTTGAAAACTTCAAAATCGTTTTGCTCTTTACTTTGTGTTTTTTCTTCTTTGCTAGAGTTATTTAGCTCTTTTTCTTCCATATGGCTACCATTTTGATTATATCTTCTTACTGTCTTTGTTGTAAATAAGGCTATCTAGCACTAGATGTAGAGGTATCAGCTGACGGACTTGCTAAACTTGCAGACGGAGAAGATATAGCAGGCTCTGCAGAACCCCTTGGCTTTGAGGTTAAAGTATAAGTATTTTGAATAACCGACGATGCTTGTCCTTTAATAGATGCAATATTAAAGTAAACGTATGCTAATAAAGATAGTGCAATAGCTGCAAAAAGAAAAGAAAAAAGTAGTCTTATATTTTTTTGATTAGATTGGCTGCTAAGACGAGAAAAATGTTTTGGGATAGCCTCTTGTAGTCGATTAAGCAACCCGTCAGGAAGTTTCTCTCTTAATTGAAGTGGTGTTTTTACTTCATCGACAGTGTTTTCTTTTTCAGGGAACATGCGATATAAAAATTAACCACTTTAGTTACTTTTGTCAACTTAAAGATACAAAAACGCCCTACACCTAAATTGGTAGCAGGGCGTCGGGTAACACCCGCCAATCATCTTACCAGCAGGTCTTTTTTTGTCAACCCCCAAAAATTGATAAATTCAAATTCTAAATCAAAAACTAACAGTGTAGAATATATAGCTTCAAAATGATAGAATATCATTTCGCCATTATGTTTAAATTTATAGGCAATCTGCTTGATTCAAACGAAAGAGAAATAAAAAAATTTGAGCCCATAACCTCAACAATAAATTCTCTCGAGGGCAGTACTAAAAAGCTTACTGATAAAAAATTGCGGGAAAAAACATCATACTTTAGAAAAAAAATCAAAGAAGGGGAAGACCTAGAAGATCTGTTGCCAGAAGCTTTTGCAACTGTGCGAGAAGCTGCAAGAAGAACTATTGGGCAGAGACACTTTGATGTCCAGCTTGTGGGAGGAATAGTTTTACATCAAGGGAAGATTGCGGAGATGAAAACTGGAGAAGGCAAGACCCTGGTTGCCACCCTTCCGCTATACCTAAACGCTCTAACCGAAAAGGGTACACATCTAATTACTGTAAATGACTACCTAGCCCGCCGAGATGCGGAATGGATGGGTCCTATTTATCATTTCCTTGGTTTAACCGTCGGGGTGATAAATCACGAGCAATCGTATGTTTATGACCCAAATCCACAAACACCAGAAATTGCTAACGAGGAAGTAATCATGGATCCGGAAAGCTCTCTTTCCCCCGAGTCAGAAGGCCTGGGTGTAGGTAAATACTTAAGAGAAGTATCAAGAAAAGAAGCCTATCAAGCGGATATAACATACGGCACAAATAACGAATTTGGTTTCGATTATTTAAGAGATAACATGGCCTGGGAAAAGAATCATATATCTCAGCGAGAGTTGAATTATGCCATTGTTGATGAAGTAGATTCAATTCTAATTGACGAAGCTAGAACCCCGCTGATTATTTCTGCTCCGGCAGAAGAATCCACCGAAAAATATTATCAATTCGCTTCTCTTGTTGAAACTCTAAATTTAGAAACAGATTACGTACTTGATGAAAAATTAAGAACAGCCAATTTAACAGAGATTGGTATATCAAAGATTGAACGCACTCTCGGTATTGATAATTTATATGAAAAAGATTTTTCTACTTTGCATCTTATTGAGCAATCATTAAAAGCGAAAACCCTCTATCATAAAGATCAAGATTATGTGGTAAAAGACGGTCAAGTGATTATAGTTGATGAGTTTACCGGCAGACTTCTGCCTGGAAGACGTTATTCTGAAGGGCTCCATCAGGCAATAGAAGCAAAAGAAGGTGTTCAAATACAGAAAGAATCTAAAACTCTTGCTACAGTTACTTTCCAAAATTACTTTCGTTTGTATGAAAAACTAGCAGGCATGACTGGTACCGCCGCTACAAGTGCCGAAGAATTTCACAAAGTTTATAAACTGGAGGTAATTGTTGTACCGACTAATAAACCGATGGTAAGGCACGATTTCTCAGATGCCGTCTATAAAACTGAACGTGCAAAATATGAAGCTATCGCGCGGGAAATTGAAGAAAAACACAAAAAAGGACAGCCGGTGCTTCTTGGAACAACTTCGATCGAAAAAAATGAACTAATCAGCTCTCTATTAAAACGAAAGAAGGTAACTCATGAAGTACTAAACGCCAAAAACCACGAGAGAGAAGCGCAAATCATTGCAAACGCCGGCCAAAGAGGAGCGGCAACAATTGCAACCAATATTGCAGGTCGCGGGGTCGATATTAAACTAGGAGAAGGTGTTGTTAAGCTTGGAGGTCTTCATATAATCGGGACTGAAAGACACGAAGCCCGCAGAATCGATAATCAATTGCGAGGCCGCTCCGGTAGGCAAGGGGACCCGGGTTCTTCCCGTTTTTACGCAAGTCTGCAAGATGATATCATGCGTCTTTTTGGCGGAGATCAAATTGCAAATCTAATGAACACTCTCCGGTTGCCGGAAGACGTACCAATCGAGAATACTATTGTTAGCAAAGCTATAGAGAACGCCCAAAGTAAAGTCGAAGGGCACAACTTCGATATCCGCAAACATCTGGTTGAATATGATGACGTTTTAAACAAACAGCGTGAGATTGTTTATTCCAAACGCAAAAAAATTATCGAAGACGTAGAAAATAAAGACTCTGAGGAAGGACAAAGAAAGCTTAAAGAAATTATTTTAAATAATATTGACTCTGAGATTGAAAATATTGTCAACTTATCTGCAAAAGAAGAGTCTGAAACAGACACGGACAAGGCAATGGCAGAATTTGCCACTATAATTCCTTTCGATGAGTCTTCCCAAAAGCAAATCAAAAAGCAGGTAGACGAGTCCTCTGACAAAGAAAAAGCGATAGACCTTTTTAAGAAACTCGCCCGAGATGTCTACGAAGCCCGGGAAAAACAAATGGGACCAGAATTAATGGCCCAAATTGAAAAAATCATCCTTCTTTCTACAATCGATACTCTTTGGACAAGCCACCTTGAAGATATATCGGACCTTAGAGAAGGTATAGGCTTACGTGGTTACGCTGCCCGCGATCCGCTTGTTGAATATAAAAGTGAGGCCTTTAACCTTTTCGAAAGTCTCGTCAATTCCATAGATTATGAAGTTGTTCACCGTATATTTAAGGTTCAGCTTGCCCCGCAAGAGCAGCAGGGCCGACCCCACCAACACGAACATGCAACAACCCAAACC
>MHCR01000027.1 GCA_001816695.1 Candidatus Woykebacteria bacterium RBG_16_39_9b | reverse complement strand
TTTCGTTCCTTTGGGTAATCGATTTTCCATTGTTTGAAAAAACAGAAAGTGGTGGCTATACGTTTGCTCATAACCCATTTGCCTCGCCCAAGGATGAATACGTTAAAGATTTAATGAATAAGAAAAATCTAGATTCTTTGCAGTCTTTACAATACGATCTTGTATGTAATGGCGAAGAAGTTGGAGGAGGCAGTATCCGAATTACCGATCCAGCCATTCAAAGACAAGTTTTTAGGATCATGGGTTATACGGATTCTAAAATAGATGAACAGTTCGGACATTTACTTTCAGCTTACAACTATGGAGCTCCCACTCATGGAGGGATCGCCCTTGGTTTAGATAGACTGGTCGCTTTGGTTACGGGGGAAGATAATATCCGTGAAGTAATGGCCTTTCCGGTGGCGTCTTCTGGACAAACGTCCGTAATGAATGCACCAAGCAAGGTTGATTCAAAACAGCTGAAGGAGTTAGGAATTAATATAAAAGCTGATAATGAAAAGGAGTAAGTTTTGGTTTAGAGTAGGTATCGTAACTACCGTTATATTTATCTTAATTATCGTAGGTATCTTTGTAGAACGATTTAACGAGACCCCAAAACAAAATTCAAAAGCTGATCAACAAACGATTTCTAAGCAAGATTCCTCTAAGAAAAAGGAAGAGGTTACATATCCCCTTAAAGTCACCTTCGTTAAAGAACCATCGTTGGATGTTTTATCTGCTTATTTGGTCGACGCAGAGAGTAATAAAATCCTATATTCAAAAAAACCAGATGCTACCTTTTTTCCAGCTTCTACCACTAAACTGATGACAGTGCTTGTAGCTCTAGATTATTACAAACCCGGTGAAATAATTGAAGTGCCTAAAATTTTTGTCGAAGGTACTAAATTAGGATTGGTACCTAAAGCACAGTTTAGTCTAGAAGAACTGGTAAAAGCCGCTTTGATCGCGTCTGCCAACGATGCCGCAGAGGTTATAGCACAAGGCGGTAAAATTAATTACGAACAATTTATTGACTCAATGAACAAAAAGGCGCAACATCTGGGTATGAAAGATACCCATTTTACTAATCCGACAGGGTTGCATGATCAAAATCACTATTCTACCGCACGAGATCTTGTTATTCTAGCCCGGGAGGCGATGAAAAATAAATTAATAGCCACAGTTGTATCCCAGAAAAAGGCAGTTGTTACGAGTGTAGACGGCACCTATACCTATAGAGTTGTTAACACAAACGAACTTTTGGGGAAGCTGGGTGTTAACGGAATTAAGACTGGTACGACAAAAGAGGCTGGTCAGGTACTAATTATTAGTTCTGGGAGCGGAAAAAAACATATAATCGGCACTGTTTTAAGCAGTAAAGACAGATTTTCTGATATGAAGAAGCTAATTTCCTATGTGTTTACTAATTATAGCTGGGACGTAAGATAGAACGTCTACTCTATTTCCGTTTATATCAACCCCCTTGCCTTCAAAGACAAATACTGGCTGAAAAAAAGATAATTGTTTGGAAGAATCCAGATATGCCAAATAAATTTTTCTTATTGAGAAACTTTTAAGATTCGTCTTTTCTGGTAAAGCTAAGTAGGAATCGCCTTTTTTTAATTCCTCCCAGGCGTCAGAAGATTTTTTTATTGGGTATGGAGAGAAATTATCTTTATTGACAACATTATAATGATGTCTAATTTCCAAGATCTTTTCTTGAAGATTTGGCGACAGTGTAACAGATATCGGTGTAGATGAAGGATTTTGGTAAACTATGGGTGTATTGTTTAGATCTGCTCTTAGAAAATCTATTCGTACTGCATTTGCCTCGAAAAAGCTAGAAACTATTTTCTGATTTTTTGGGGATATCTTTAAAAAGGTCAGCTTTGTTTTCCCGTTTTCAAGATCTTCTGGCAACTGGGATATTCTGGATAAAGAACTTTTAGCTTCTCTAATGGCAGCTTCGTTATTATAGATAAAGTTATCAGAGAGCACTGAAGAATCTTTCTTCCAGTCGTACAAGTATAAAAATGAATCCTCCTCAAGATAGTAGGTAAATGAGCGGTTTGCGTTTTCTGTGTCTGTAATTTTATAGATAGTTGGCGTAATTTTTTTAGGATTTCCTTTAACTTGGGATGATCGTGCTTTACCACTAGCTCTTTCAATTGATAAAAGGACTGCACTTCCTCTTTGTATTTCATATACATTAAGAAGTTCTGGAGTTTGTGGCAGGGAGCTTTCTGGCGTGTCTAAACTTATCTCTAGTTGCGAGACGGAAAGTTTATTTGTTGGTAGTGGAGGCCGCTCTAGCGTACCAAATCTTATAGTTTGCGTGTCTTCTTTTTGACCAAAAAGTGCGCCAAAGCCTGCCTTACCAACAAACCAAGCAAATCTCAAAACTATCAAAAAAATTAAAAATATCGATATCCAAATTAATATCTGTTTAACTCGTGGAGCAAGTTCGGCTAGGGTCATTAGAAAAAGTATAACGCGCCTACTATGATATAATCAAGAAAATTAAATTTTTCCATGAAAATAAGAGTAAGAATTCCACCTTCCCCAACTGGTGAGCCGCACATTGGAACGGCTTATGTTGCTCTATTTAACTACGCATTCGCAAAAAAAGAGAGTGGTGTATTTATCTTACGCATAGAAGATACTGATAGAAGTCGTTTGGTTGCGGATTCAGAAAAAAAGATTATCGAATCCCTAAAATGGCTTGGATTGGTTTGGGATGAGGGACCATATCGCCAATCAGAAAGACTTCCACTTTATAAAAAAGCCGCAGAGGAACTGATCGAAAGCAAAAATGCTTATTATTGTAATTGCACACCCGAGCGTTTGAGTAAACTTAGAGAAGAGCTGCAAAAAAAGAAAGAAATGCCCCGTTACGATAAAAAGTGTTTTTACAGCCCGCCAAAAAAAGGCCCTTTCGTTGTCCGTTTAAGAGTTCCAGAAAAGGGAGATACAAGTTTTGAAGATATTATTCGCGGTAAGATTGTATTTAAAAATAAAGATATTGATGACGCAGTAATATTAAAATCTGATGGCTGGCCCACCTATCATCTAGCTTCAGTAGTTGATGACGCGGATATGAGAATTAGCCACGTAATAAGAGCCGAAGAATGGCTTTCAAGTACACCAAAACATGTATTAATATACGAAGGTTTAGGAAAAAAACTGCCGCTTTTTGCTCATCTACCTTTATTGAGAAATCCGGATAGAAGCAAAATCTCCAAAAGAAAAAACCCTATTTCTCTTCTGTGGTACAAAAATCAAGGATTCTTGCCCCAAGCGATGTTGAATTATCTAGCCCTAATGGGTTGGTCTCATCCGGAGGGGAAAGAAATCTTCGATTTAAATGATTTTATTGAACATTTCGATTTAAAGAGGATTGATCCCACTGGTCCAGTTTTTGACATAGTTAAATTGGAATGGATGAATGGGGAGTATATACGCAAAATGTCTAATGACGAGCTGGCCAAACGTTTGACAGATTTCACTCACGTTAAATCAAAAAATATCGCAAATGTTCTGCCACTTATTAAAGAGAGGATCAAAAAACTATCCGAGTTTGACGAACTAACAGGTTACTTCTTTAAGGATGTAATTGAAATAGAGAAAGAAATTATTGTGCAAAAAGGTAAAAGTGTTAACGAGACAAAGAAAGTATTAGTGGAAATTAGTGAGGTTTTGAATGAAATTGACTGGAACAAGACAACAATAGAAACATCAATTAAAGAATACCAAGCTAACATTGGTTGGTCGAATACAGATCTTTTTCAAACAATAAGAGCAACAACTACAGGCAAAAGATCGGCGCCTCCACTATTTGATACTCTGGAAATGCTTGGCAAGAAAAAGACAGCGTCAAGAATTAAAAAAGCTGTTAGCCTTCTTAGTTAATAGTTAACTCACCCTTTTCTTTTGTAGTTTAAGCCTCTTCTTGCTAAAATGAATTTAATGGTTCAATTTTCCAAAAGCGGACTATTAAATTCATTTATCTCTGCTGGTAGGGTTGGAAATGAAGATAGCTATAAACGTTTTGAACGTTTGAGCGAGATTTTCACCTGGTCGGCGGTAATTTTGGGTGTTTTAATAATTCAGCTCCCATTTGGGGATAATTTAAATAAAACAGCGATATATTTTTTGGCAGGAGGAGTAGTTTTATTTGCGTTTATTTGGTATCACCTTTTACCAAAGAAATTTTCTGGCGTAACTAAGAGATTTATTTATTCTCTTATTACTATCGTATTTATAGCTGCTATTGTTCATTACACAAATGGAGTGCGAGGATACACAATATTTTTCTATTTTCTTTCAAGTTTATCAGTGGCGATGACAATGCCGCTTGCGAATACTGTTTTTGTTATTTTATTCGTTGGTGGGTTAATTTACCTGGAAGCCTTTTTGATGCAGGGAGAAGTAGCGGTCAACTTTAGTTTAGCAACGCTGCATTTTTGGGCTCTTATTTTGATTGCCTTTTACGCTCGACTAGAATCTGGAGAAGCCACTTTAGCTAAGAAACGTGAGGAACAAATCACTCTTGATAAAGAAAAGATGGTTGGGAAATTAAAAGATGAATTTGTTTTCATTATATCCCATGAATTAAAACAACCTGCTACAGCAATTAAAGGTTATATTGAAGAAATATTTTCCAAATATTCAAATACTTTGGGCGCAGAAGCAAAAGAAGTTTTAGAATTCACTGATATTAATAGTACTCGTCTGAGTAAACTTCTGGAAGATTTGTTAGATGTTTCCCGAATAGAGAAAGGTAGTCTGAAGGTTAACAGCCAAGATGTATTCTTAAAAGAAGTAATTAGTGAAGTGCTTTCTAATCTTTTTTTTGATGCCCGAAATAAAAAGATATCTTTAATACAAAGAGGTGACGCGGATACTGCCGTAAGAGCAGACTCAGATCGGTTAAAGGAAGTTTTGACCAATTTGGTAGGTAACGGAGTTAAATATACACCAGAGGGTGGTCAGATTGTAATAGAAGTTAAAAATGAAGGAGAATTCGCTTCTGTTTCTGTTTCTGACAACGGAATTGGTATTTCTCCTGAGGATCAAAAACATCTGTTTGAGAAATTTTACCGTGTTGAGAACGAACAAACTAAATCAGTTAAAGGAAGTGGTTTGGGGTTATTTATAACAAGAAACCTTGTTGAGAAAATGGGTGGAGAAATTGGGGTAAATTCAAAAGTAGGTGTGGGTACAATGTTTTATTTTAAACTTCCGCGCTATCGTTGGTGACAGAATATGGAAGAGCGTTTTAAGAGACTTGCAAAATCAGGCGAAATAATAATTGGAGCTGTGATTGTGTTTGGCCTTTTAATTATCCAGCTTCCAATAGTGCCCGCTCCAAATAAAACTGTTATCTACGGGACAGCAATTATCATTAGCATTTTTACACTCATTTGGCACAAATTGAAGGTGCCTGTTTCACCGATGAACAAAAATTTTATCGAATCTTTAGTCGATTTAATAGCAATAGCTATTGTGGTTCATGCGACCGGTGGTGCACGAAGTTATTTTAATTTTCTTTACCTTCTGCCAAATATTGATACTTCCACAACTTCTACTCGTTGGCACACTTTCCTATTTTGGTTAGCCACCTCTGTCTTATTATTTATTGAAGCAATCTTCTTTTCCAGTCCGGATATCCATTTTTTTGGGGAAATAGAATCTCCACCAATCAGTTTAGCGATTCTTAATGTCTGGGCGGTTGGACTTGTAACTGTGTATGGTAGATATTTAGCCAAGGAGTCCGAAACAGCCGAGGAAGCAGCGGTTGTTGCCACAATTGAAAAGGAACGATCAATAAATCAATTAAAAGATGAATTTCTCTTTATAATTTCCCATGAGCTTCGAGGGCCGATAACTGCAATAAGGGGTTATTTGGAGTTACTTCTTACAGGTGGGGCAGGCCAAATAAGCGCGCCGGTTAAAGATTTAACAAATGCTGGTTTTAGACAAAGCGAACGCTTAAATGATCTAATTGCGGAACTACTGGATCTTTCCAGGTTAGAAACTGGGAAATTGAAACTTTCAAACGAGAACTTTAATCTTAATAATTTTCTTAATGAGTTATTAAAAACGTTCATACCCGAAGCAGACAAAAAAAAGATAAAGTTCACTTTTTCACCATCAAAACAAGAAATAATAGTCTTTGCTGACAAAGATAGAGTTCGGGAGGTAATCCTCAATCTTATAGAAAACGCCATAAAATACACCGGAGAGTTTGGTAGTGTCTCAGTGTGGGTGGAAGTAAAAGATCATGAAGTCTACACATCTGTTGCTGATAGTGGCGTTGGGATATCAGAAGACGATTTGCCTCACTTGTTTGATAGATTTTATAATCCAACTGATAACCTTTCAATAGAACAGGGACAGTCAGAAAAACAAAAGACAGTAGGGCTTGGGTTATTTCTAATTAAAAATCTGGTTGAGAAAATGGGCGGTAAGATCTTTGTGGAAAGTAGAGTTGGAAAAGGAAGTAAATTTACTTTTACCTTACCACTAGCCAAATCCAGCGGCAGTAAAACCTAAATTCATTTGTAAAGCGTTTATATCTTTGCTAAAATTCGCCTGTATTATCGGTGCCGGGTCGTCTAACGGTAGGACGCGGGACTCTGGATCCCGCTATCTAGGTTCGAATCCTAGCCCGGCAGCCATTCGACTCGCTCCGCTCGCTCATGGCTTTCAGCCAAACTTTAATCGAGTCGAATGTTCTGAGCGAAGTCGAAGAACTTATGAAATTCTATATTTCAATAGATGGTTGATGCAAATGTAGATAATTCCAAAAAATAGCGTAAAGTATAGGCTAAAATACTTAAAGCTTCTTTGAGTTTACTATATTATTGAATACGCAAATCTTTGGTACAGAAATAACAATGGAAGTCATCTACTGTTGTATCCAATAAGTAAAAATATAAAGACCTATTGCAGACCTCTAGTATTTGATATATTATAAAAATAAATCTTACTCTGCCCCATTATTCTGCCCCAGATTTTTCCTGCCTATAGGAATTATGCAGTGATAAATACTTCTACTAAGGTAAACAGCTTTGATATTCTCTTGGGCAAAATTAAAACTAAAAGAACCTGTGTCGGAATTGTTGGTGTTGGTTATGTCGGGCAACCGTTGGCAGAAGCCACTTCTGAAGTTGGTTTTAGAACTATTGGTTTTGATATCGATCAAGCAAAAGTTGAAGCCGTCAATAGCTTAAATAAAAATCTTCTTTCAGCGACGAATAATTTTGAAAAAATTTCTGAAAGTGACATTATTTGTATTTGTGTTCCAACACCAATAGATGATTCAAATAAACCAGATCTATCTTTTGTTGAAAATGCCGCCCGAAATATTTCAAAGCACCTAAGCCGGGGCCAGCTAGTTATCTTGGAAAGCTCGGTTGCACCAGGCACAACTCGAGAGATTT
>MHCR01000026.1:37428-39253 GCA_001816695.1 Candidatus Woykebacteria bacterium RBG_16_39_9b | reverse complement strand
GGTCTTCCTCCAATCTCATCGATATCGACGTTGTAAGGACCCTCGCTCGTGACCGTTTGGGTTGGTGGTGTTTGCGAAAGTGGGGAAGAAGCCTGCTTATTTCCACCCCCGATACAAGCGACAAAGAGCAGTGCGAAAAGAGCAACAGTTGCCAAGACAGCACGTCTCATAGCTACCTTTCCTCCTTGATTATCAGTGTGCAAGTTTTAGTGAGCTGATTATAGCACAAGAGAGAACTTGCTTAAGCCACCAATAAACCTTTACAATTAAATTTAGAAAACTGCCATGGCAGAAGAAGAGCAAGAAAAACAAGAATCGCCAGCAGAATCGGCCGGACGTGAGGCAGGCCGTTTTGCTAGTAGAAAAATTGGTTCCGGAATATCGGCTGCTAGAAGCGCCGCCGGATCGGCCAAAGGGGCCGCGGCCGGTACAGGTGGGACTGTCGCGGGAACAGCAGCTGGAACTGGAGCAAGCACTGCTGCAGGAACAGCGGCCGGTACGACAGCTGGCACAAGCGCCGGGGCAGCAGCAGGAGCAACCGCTGGGTCTGCAGTTCCTGGAGCAGGCACAGCTATTGGAGCCGTGGCTGGAGCTGTAGTCGTAAAGTTCTCAAAATACATTCTAGCTCTACTTGGGGGTATTATTGGTTGTTTTGGGGCGATGCTTGTTTTGGTGGTAGTTGTTATCATCGTACCGTTCTTGGCTATACTTGGCGTATTTGGTGGCCCCTCAGTAGAAGCTGCTCCCCCTCCTGGTGATGAGCTTGGGCTAAAAGCGGATTTTTGTAATGTTGTCCAACCAAACCCTTGTTCGGTGGAGTTAAAAAAACTTTTTGAAGAAGCCGGTGCTTGGGCAAAAATGCCGGCTGGAGTTATAGTAGGAGTAGCATTCATCGAATGTAAAGGCACTTTTTATATGGAAGATGCAGATGTGATTGCTTATAGTCAACCCGGAGCGCAAGTACCGCACAGCTCACCAGATCTGAAAGCCTGTGCAGACTCGGCCGTGGCTCATGGCCCAATGCAGTTTTATGTAGCTATAGGCACTTGGGATCGTTATAAAAACGCTGTTAATATTGCAACTGGAGACACCCGAACACCAGAAGTCCACAATCTAAAAGACGCTATTTATGCCGCAGCTTGGAAACTAAAATGCGATTCCAGAACATACGTAGATGTTAGCGAGTGTATCAGCGGTACTTTTACCGATGTTGATACTGATGGGACTGTTGCTTGGGAGATTGATGACGTAAATCGTGCTGCCGGCCCCTATTATGGAGTTTGTTATGACGCATCAATCCCGTTTGATTATTGCGGGACGGTTTGGGATATATACATAACTGTGAGAGGTGCAGCGGTAACAGCCAACCCATCTGGCTGGCCAGTGACTGGTGGAATTTCTCAGCTTCCTTTTTGCGTTGGTCCGAACGCAGCCTGCCCTTCGCACTGGGAGCCTCTTTTCCGCTCGTCTTTGGATATAGGAGCGCCGCTTGGTACTCCAGTAGCGGCAACTCACAGCGGTCAGGTATTTAAGTTTCTGGAAGTTGGCCCGGCGCAACCTGGTTGGAGAGTGGATGGAATGGGTTATGGAAATTCTGTAGTCATAGTCGGTACTAATTATACGACCGTTTACGGCCATCTTCAAGGAGTCTCACCCTGCATCTTAAGTGCTGGAGACGGGGCTTTTATTGAAGGTGGAACCTTAATTGGGTACGTGGATTCAACTGGTGTTAGTGGGGGAAACCACCTTCACTACCAAATTAATAAAGTTGATGGGTTTAATGCCCCTTACGGGCATGATTTGGATACAAAAGCCGATTTTGATG
>MHCR01000026.1:36436-37414 GCA_001816695.1 Candidatus Woykebacteria bacterium RBG_16_39_9b | reverse complement strand
AGCAATAACAACATCTTATCCAGGAGCAACATGCCCATAAAAAATATAAGTCTAGAAAAATTAAGATTATATGTACCAATTGTTGTGGGAGTAGTGATCATTCTAGTTCTTTTGGTAACTAGTATTTCATTTACCCTTTTCAAGGGGGGGAGTAAGGAAAAACCGCCCGAGAAGCTTGATGAGCAGTACGAATTTAATCCGGTAGAGAACCCCGGGGAAATTAATAAAAAACTTATCCTTTCAGTTACTGGTGTTGAACCAAGAGATGGCCAAAAGGGAATTTCAACTAACCCCACGATTAAAATTTACTTTGATAAACCACATAACAGTAAGGACGTGAAGTTTGTTCCGAAACCGACTTTTAAGTTTAAAATCGATGCTGCCAGATCAAACCTGCTTTATACTTTAACACCCACATCTGCCTTGAAACCGTCAACAAAATATACTGTTGAGGTTGTGTATCAAGGCTTAAAAATATTCTTTTGGTCGTTTACAACCGGCAAAAAAGCGACTGTAGAAGCTTCACTAGTTGAAAAAATTAAGAGTCAGCTGCCTTATCAGGAAAGTCATGTTTATATTACTTACTTATCATCGGCAGATAAGTTTTTTGTCACTATCGATGCAAAACCGGTCAGTACTTACAAAACACGCGCCCTGAATTGGTTCAAGTCACAAGGCTTAGTTGATCCAGAGAGTCAAATTAATATAACCTTTCTATTAACTGGGATTGCGGCCAATAGGTAATAGTTTTTATCTTGGGCGAAGGAACCTAAATATTAAATTGTAATATGTCGGGAATTCCAGTAAAGCCGCTTATAAACTGCAGTATCAACCAAGCTAATATTAAAAATACCAATCCTAAAATTGCCCAGGTGATAGTGCTTCTTGCAGAAGCAGAGGCTTTTGGATCGCCTTGGGCGGTGATATAACGAAAACCACCGACGATAAGAAATATCAATGCTAAAAACCCCCCGATAG
>MHCR01000026.1:32521-36056 GCA_001816695.1 Candidatus Woykebacteria bacterium RBG_16_39_9b | reverse complement strand
TGTACTGGATACCACCAATTATTAGGAAGATAAAGGCTGCTAATCCGGCAACGAAGAAAAGAACAGCCAAAATGTTTCTAATTAAATTACCAAGATCGGTGAATGGGATACCAGTTTGGTTTACAGCGCCTACGGCTTGAGCAAACACTTTTGTGGATGCCAAAGACAGAAAACCAGCAGCAGCTGAAATCGCGGTAAAGATTTTACGCATAAGCAGTTAGTTTCACCTCCTCTCGAATTAATAAAAGTATATCTTGCTAAAGAAACAATCGCAAGATGTAATCAAGCAACCATCCTAACTAAAGATGTAATTGCTAACGATTCTTATTCCAAATACTCTTTCAACAATTAAAGTCACGGCAAAGGCAGCCACCACGATAACCAATCCTAAAAAAGCATTAGTAATTCGACCCCGGGCACTTTCTAAGGACTTTGGATCGCCGCCGCTATTAACATACTGAATCCCGCCAACCAGCAGATTAAATAAAAAGAAAACTCCGGCGATGAAATAACCAATGGCAAGCAGATTACCGATAAGCCTCCCGAGTGTATTAAAGCCGCTTATATTGGGTATTACGAAATTTGGCATTAAATAACTGATACTCCTTGGACGCCCAGATACTGTAAAATTATCTGGCTGATTAAAAACGCAGCGATCGAGATTATTAGGCCGATAAACGAGTTAGTTAAACGGCGTCTAGCAGACGCAGCCGATTTTTCGTCACCGCCAGCAAAGAGATATTGCAAACCGGATATAAAAAATGAGACAAAAAATAGTAGTCCAACCACGGCCAAACCAATGCTAACCAAACGCGCTATTATAATGTTTAAACCAGCTTGAGCATTCGCAGAACCAGATAGCCCAATATTTAATGGGTTTGTTAGGTTAATAAATCCGTAAAGGAGAAATTCTTTTACCATATTTTATAAACCTGGTATAAATGGTTGTAAGAAATCATAGCCAAGTAAGTTGCCAATAAACCCAACTATAAAATAAGTTGCAATAACAATTATTAGACCTAATATTGCCGTGGTAATAGATTTTTGAGCTGCCGCAGTTGCTTTTTCATCACCACCCGCGGTTAAATAGCGAATACCACTAAAGAGAAGATAAAAGAAAAAAAGCAGACCGGCTATAGCTAAAATTAAACTAATGGCACTGTTTAAAACAGTTTGGAAAGCTGCAAGACCTGGTAGAGTTATTGTTCCTAAATTCATAGGCTAGAAAATGGCTAAACCGGGGCCCACCCCGAAAATAGCAAAGACCACTTTAATTATCACGTATGAAAATAAAATAATCAACAGACCTACCAAACCATTCGTAATTGTCGTTCGGGCACCGGCAGTTGCTTTTTCGTCGCCCCGGGACGTTAAGTACTTTATACCGCCCCACATCGTGATAAAGAAAAAAGCGAATCCAGCGAAAATAAAAAATATATTAAGAAACCTTGTAAATAAAGTAGCTACATCTGGAAAGTAAGCAGCTGGGCCAAATCTAGTGCGAATATCAACCGCATAAGCAGGTTTAACTAAGGTAAGCGATCCTAAATGAAGCCTCTCATTTAATATTCTAATTATGAAAAAAGAAAGTAAAACGACCAATAAGCCAAGTAAAGCCGTTACAATTGTGCCTCGAGCGGCGTCAATCGCTTTCGGGTCGTCCCTAGCCGTTAGGTATTTAAAACCGCCAAGAATTAAATACAAAAAGGCTACCATACCGGCGATGGTAATTAGGAAGGGAAGGATGGAAGTAATGGCGCCTCCCAGGGTGCTTAGGTCTATTCCCGCGGGTGGATTCAAGGGACCATTTATCTGGGTTCCGTCCGGTAAAGTAATTACTTGTAGAAGGGAAGGCATATTAAGCAAATCCTGGTATACGCAATATTGTTATACCAATCAGTCGCAAAAGAAATATAGAAAATACAATTACTATCAAGCCAATAATGGCCGCGGTAAACATTTCACGGGCACTCTGAAGGTTGTCTGGATTACCGGCGCTAGTTGTCATTCGAAAAGCAGCAATGGCCATTAATATAAAGGCGAGACCGCCGGCAAAACCTATTGCTGTTTGTAGAACTCTTGTAGCAAAACCGCTTGGGTTAGTGGAAACAGGGATAGGTCCAAAAAAAGGTATATCTACTGTTGGCGCTCCTCCCGATCCAGGAAAGGTTGTAGTAGGAGTGTCATCGACTGTTCCAGGAGAACTGGTTGCTACTTGAACTAAAAGACCTGTAGCTGGGTCACAACTAATGGGTGAGCTGCCAGCTTCTTTGTATCCAGCAATATTGTAGTCGCCTGCTACAATGAATTCTGAGCCGGGAATGTCAAATGTTATGTTACCAAGAAGAAAGCCGCTTTGTTTATGCTCACTTTCGTATATCTGTAAAAAGCTAGGCTTTGAAAAAGCTCTGACGAAATACTTTCCGTCGCCTTCTGGTTTAATAGTGACTCTTAACGACGAACCTAAAAAAATTTTACCTATAGTGCTGACAGTACAATCTACTGCCTCTACAGGTGGGGCTAATACAAAACTGAATACAAACGTAATGATGAAAAGAGTGAAAAGGGTGTAGAGAAATTTAGTTTTTGCCGGCAGTGTCATTTAAATGAAGGCCCCTATAAATAAAGAATAGAGTTATACGGTATGTTTGTCAAATTAAAAATAGGAAAAACGACCTGTAGTTCTTGCCAGATTTGCCTCAGAGATATAAAATATAATGTACCTTTGAAATATGCTTAAAAAAGCTGCTCTGATACTTACTTTCACTCTCGCTTTTAATTTCTTTTTTATTCCGGGTACTGCCGCGGACGAATTGCTAAATGTTCAAAAGAAGCTGGATGAAAAAAAGGCTCAGCAATCTCAAATTCAAAAAGAGCTTGACCAAATCAAATCCCAACTAGGCTTTATTTCCTCTTCTTTATACGCGACAGAACCAGAGCTTAATGAAGCGAATGCAAAGGTAAAGGAGATCAAAAAAAAACTTAATAAAGTGGAAAAAGAAGTGGAATTGAAAGAAAAAGAGCTTGAACAGCTAGTCTCTGTTAGGGATGAGCAGATAAGGCTGCTTTATAAGCACCCTCAAGCCGGCTTTATGGAATTATTATTGGGATCCGATTCTGTTGCCAGCCTTGGCGAAAGCTTTGTTTACCAAACCTCTATTGTTGATAAGTCTCACCAACTGATTACGGTTGTAAATGAAGAACTCACTGAAATTGAGTCTGAACGGGATCAAATCTCAGCAATAAAGAAAAACCTTGAGGCAACAGCAAACGAAATAGCGTCAAGAGTTGCCGCTTTGCGCGTTCAAAAGCAATCAGCTGAAAGTAGCAGCAGATATCTATCCAATCAACTTATATCTATTAATATAACCTTGAAAGGTTTGACAGCAAAGCAGCAACAACTTTTAGCATCTAAGTTCGGTACAAGTGCAGTTTCAACCGGTGGTCTGCCCTTAGCCGATGATCCAAACGCTAGACCCAGCTTTAATCCGGGTTTTTCGCCAGCCTTCGCTGCTTTTTCCTTTGGAGCCTACAC
>MHCR01000026.1:30220-32478 GCA_001816695.1 Candidatus Woykebacteria bacterium RBG_16_39_9b | reverse complement strand
CCGCTCAACAGATCCTAGTAGCTTATTACCCGGGTACTACTTTAAATAAAAAGTATCCAACGCCTGCTACTATTACCGTTAATGGTACAAATGAGTTTGGGCAGACCTTTTATAATGAAGTCTATAACTTCGAAACTTACATTAAGCATATTTATGAGGTACCGACAAGTTGGCCTATGGAGGTTTTGAAGGCGCAAGCAGTCGCGGCTAGGAGTTATGCGATTAAGCGTGGTTCCCCGATTTGTCCAAGTCAAGCCTGCCAGGTTATGAAAAAAGAAATTAATAGTTCTGCTTGGCAACAGGCCGTAGATGCAACCCGCGGTTGGGTACTTACTGGTGGGTCTGGCAGTTTCCAATACTCGTCAACAGCTGGGGGTTATCTAAATACGTCTGGTTGGGATACAACCAGCAGAACAAGGTCTACTTGGCCAGCTGGCTCTTATGAAAGTATTGCCGGCTCGCCGTGGTTTTATAAAGGTTGGTATGTGGATCTTGCCTACGTCAGAGGCGATTTTCGTCGTACCTGTGGCCGAACCCATCCCTGGCTTACTCAAAAAGAATTTACTGATCTTCTTAACGCTTGGGTGGTTTACACTAAAGGTACATCAACTGAGAAATCGAGAGTCAGCCCTGTCGATACTGCCTGCTGGGGAGGAGATCCCTACTCGATAAGCGAGATGAAATCCCGTGCCAACCAGTTGGGCGGCTCCTATAATAATGTATACGCAGTCGCAGTCAGCTATTCTAACGGTGGGTTTACTTCCTCTGTCGCTTTAAGTACCGACAGAGGATCCTTTGCAATTGATGGACCAACCTTTAAAGACATTTTTAATTTGCGCGCTCCGGCAAGAATCAGTATCAGATCTCCATTGTTTAACATTGAGAAAAAATAACTAACTGTGCTTTACGAGAAGCAAAGTCTGGTGTTATCATTGGGTTATGCAAGCTGGGGTACATTTTGAAAGTCAAAGCCCCGATGAAGAAGTAGTTTATGTTTTTAGAGCCCATCCAATCACCAATATCCGATGGATTATTGGTGGAATTCTATTTTCATTAATCCCTTTAATTGTTGCTATAATTCTTGTTTTTCCAGGACCTTACAGTTTGCCAATTAAAAATGCGAGTATTTTAGCAGTGCTTTTGGTTTGGTGGTTGTTTGTAGTCGGTTTTATGTTCAGGGAATTTCTAGTTTGGTTTTTTAATCTTTATATTATTACTAATAAAAGAATTGTAGATATAGATTATTTTAGTCTTTTTAGCAAACAGGTTTCTGAAACGCCATTGGATAATATTCAAGATATAACTCACAAAGAGGTAGGTCTTCTTCAAAATTGGCTTGACTTTGGTAATGTTTTTATTCAGACAGCCGGAGCCACTTCCAATTTTGAGTTCCATAATATACCGAATCCAGATGGAGTACAAAAGGATTTGATGGATCTTGTTAGAAAAAGTAGGAGGTTACACGAGCATGCTTGAAGAAGCAAACCAAATTGATTTATTTGGTAGTACGGGAAACTACTTTTCCGGTTTTGGTGTTGATCTTATTGTAAAAATTGTTCTACTGGCTTTCCTTTCTCTATACCTTATCTTTTCACTTATTATGGTAAAACAAGTTTCGGTACTGACAAAAGTAGTGGAGACTCCTCATTCCAAATTTCTTGTGAAAGCGGCCTGGTATCAATTTATTATCACGGCGGCCGTTGCAGTATTTGTTTTACTTATTTGATATGGATTCTAAAGAGCTTTTTGTAAATGCAGGAGAAGTTCGTGGGACCGATAAAAAGGGTTTTCTCGCTGTAACCCACCAATTTACGCCAGATAATCCGGAATTGAAAAGTCTTCGGGGAAATCTTTACGTTTTGATAAGTATTGACTTTGAAGAGGAAACAGCCCATGAAAGTGAAAAAGAAATTTATGATAAGTTGTTAAGTGCTTATTATTCAAGAACGAGCGGAAACATTATCCTGGCGTTAAATGAGGCTTTGGAAGAGGTAAAACAACTAGTTGAGAGAAAAAAACAAGAAGTGGGAGAACCATTTGAAGCAACCTGCCTAGTGCTTATATTGTGGGGAACAGTAGCTTATGTCGGGAAGATCGGGGAAGGGGCAATATTTTTGTCCCGGAAAAATGAATTACGCCAGCTCGGAGTTGAAAGGGCCGCCTCAGGAGTAATTTCCGAGGGAGACACCTTCCTTTTATCTGCAGCCAATCTGAAAGAAATCTTGGGGGAGGAAACCTTAAAAGAGGCTTTAAGCAAG
>MHCR01000026.1:23879-30135 GCA_001816695.1 Candidatus Woykebacteria bacterium RBG_16_39_9b | reverse complement strand
TTTCAGAACCGAGCGAATTTCCCCAACAAGTTATTTTTGGTGAGGTGGATGGTAAACCCCATTTCTACCCAAAAGAGAAAGATTACAAGGAAAAACGCTCTTGGACAGAAAAAATAGATCAGATTTTAGAAGTAGTAAGAGAAAGATCAAAAAATGTAATTCGCAGCGCAAAGCCGACTATTTTTAAAATTAGGCGGAACATATCGCCTATACTTAGATCTGTTATAGAAAAGACTTTACAATTTCTTAAAAGTCAGCTTTCATACCCAACAAATACAGTTGAAAAGCGGCGAAAACTGCTTACCCAAGCGATAGTAGTTCTAGTAGCCATTTTGATTATTAGTATTTTTGCTGGCGCTTTTATTAGAAATAATACTAAACAGCGGGCAAAAATTAATAATTTGATAGAAGTAACAGAATCTCGCTTGAATGAAGCTCAAGATATTGCCTCGGTAAATTCAGTTAGAGCCCAAAACCTTTTGGCAGATGTCAATTCGGCTCTGGGCGAGTTGGAAGACTTGGATTCTGGCAATAAGAAAGGAAAAGAGTTAAAGGAGAGGTACGATTCATTAGTTGCCCAGGTGTTTAAGCTCAATAAAATTGAACCAATTATTTTTTATGATCTAAAAACTATAAAAGGAACGGCCATGGGTTCTAAACTTGTTTCTGATGGCAGTAATATTTTTGTTTTGGATTCAGAAAATAAAACTCTTTATCGGCTGGATTTAGCGAAAAAAGAGGCGAACGAGGTTGAGATAGTTAAGAATAAAAATGTAAACTTTACTTTGATTGCGGCTACAAAGGAAAATATTTACCTATTCGGGGGGAGTATTTATCAGTATAAGCTTGCTAATGAGGCTTTAGACCAAATAATACCGGACGATTCTGACTGGAAAAATATAGTTGATGCGGGCGGTTTTTTGGAAAATTTGTATCTTTTAGACGCAGAGGCCCAAGAGGTTTGGAAATATCCAGCAGCTGGTAATTCCTTGGGTTCAAAGCAGAAATATATAAGAGACGAGAAGACAGATTTTAAAGGGGCAAATTCAATAGCCGTCGATGGTTCGATTTGGATTGCAAGCTCTACCAACATTTGGAAATTTACAGGCGGTAGCTCGGAAGAACTAAATGCCACAAATCTGGATAAACCATTTGCCGACATCATCGATATTTATACAAATCCCGATACGAAATTTCTTTACGTTTTAGATAAGGGTAACTCTCGAATTGTGCTCCTCGAAAAGAATGGATCATACAGCAGCCAATATATCTCCTCCTCGCTTTCAAAAGCTAGCGCCATTACTGTTGATGAAGCAAAGAAAACAACTTATGTGCTAATCGATGGAAATCTATATAATTTTGATCTCAAATGAAAAAGAATTTAAGTATAGTTAATAAAAAAGCCCTTTTTAATTACTACATTTTAGAAAAATTCGAAGCAGGGATTGCTCTGACTGGTCCCGAAATAAAATCGGCCCGTGCTGGATCGGCCTCTCTGGTAGACGGATATGCCAGGATAAGTAACAATACTGTTTTTTTGACAAACGTTTATATCGCTCCATACAAAAAAAGTCGAGATAATCCAACCGATCCTAGAAGGGAGCGCCTTCTCCTTCTAAATAAGAGGGAAATTGATTACATACGAGGGAAGACAGAAGGCTCTAATTTGACAATTGTGCCTTTAAGGTTGTATTTTAAGGCCGGATTTGCTAAAATTGAGCTTGGCCTGGCAGTTGGCAAGAAAAAAGCTGATAAACGTGAGGTACTTAGAAAGAAAGCAATACAAAGAGAGACAGAAAAGATTTTAAGAGAGGAAAAACTAAAATACCAAAAGGAGAATGGAGTGTAAGGTCGCCGGGGTATTAACCGGCCTTTGTTCACTGACAATTGAATATGGGGATGTAAATAGCTTCGACGAAAAGATAATCGGGAATCGATGCAAGCCGGCTTTGATTCACCAGCCGTAAAAAATGAATCAAAATAATAATTGCCAACAAGGCAAAGACTCCTTCTTACGCGTTTGCGTAAAGAAAGACATCTTCCTCGACTCTCTCTTGGTGGAGTCTTGAAAGGTGTAATAGAAAGCCAAGACGAGATAATTTAGGTTGGTTTCCTAATTGTCTAGCACTTATCTAAACTACGGTTTCCGCAGCTCCGCGTACTCCGACCGGTTAATTCGGAAGAAGAGAGCTAAGCTTGTAGTATCGGCTCGTTAATTTTTTCGGACGCGGGTGCAACTCCCGCCATCTCCACCATCAAGCTAAGCTTGATAATGCCCAGCTTAGCTTGGCCATCATAGACCCCGACCCAAAAGGTCGGGGTTTGTGTTTAGTTCAAAGGACGCATTAGGCGCATGGTATTATTAATTTATGTTCGTGACTGCTTTAGCGGATCTTCTTTTCCCAAAAAGGTGTCTAGGCTGCGGCAGGTTCGGGGATTATTTCTGCAAGAGTTGCCAAAGAAAAATAAAAAAAGTTGGTTTCCAAATTTGCCCAATTTGTGAAAGAGCTGCCATCTCTGGTGCGACGCACCCAAAATGTAGATCGCCCCTTTCACTAGATGGGCTTATAGCGCCTTATGTTTATAACTCTCCTTTAAAAGAAGTCATAGCCGCCTTTAAATACAAGTATATTGAACAACTCTCCACCCTTTTAACAGATCTTTTGCTTTCTTCGGAACAGTTTAAAACCTTTTCCTTTGCTGATTTTATATTAGTGCCAATCCCATTGCATAAATGGCGTGAAAACAAACGCGGTTTCAATCAAGCGGAAAAAATTGCTGCCATTATTGCAAAAAAGAAAAAACTAAGAGAGGAGGACTTTTTGTCTAAAGTAAAAAACACACCCCCACAGGTTCAATTAAAGGGAAAAGCAAGAAAGAAAAACATCCTGGGCGCCTTCAAGGTTCTTGATAGGAAAAAGGTAGTTGGTGGGAGCGTACTTTTAGTTGATGATGTTTGGACGACAGGTTCTACAATTAAAGTTGCTTGCGCCGCTCTAAAAAGGGCTGGAGCGATTCAAGTTTGGGCAGCAGTTCTGGCTCGTTAGTACATTGAATTAAAGGTGGGGTTTTGTTAAAATCGAATTCGCAAGTAGGGTTTTATATGTGGAGGGGTCGCATAGCGGTCCATTGCACGGGTTTGCTAAACCCGCGAGCTTTTTGGCTCACGTGGGTTCGAATCCCACCCCCTCCGCCAAAAGGTTAGATTAATAATATGGAGGGGTTGAGGAGCGGTTATCCTCGGTGGTCTTGAAAACCACTACCGCATAATATGTGGTCGTGGGTTCGAATCCCACCCCCTCCGCCATAAAAAGGAGGTTTTATGTCCGAAAAAATTGATGAAAGCACTTTACAAGAATTAAAAGATAAAGTAGCAGTTATGGAAGAACAGATAAGGAGTAAAAGAACGGAGCCTTTAGAGGCAAAAACTCTTTTTGCTTGGAGATCACCAACCCATGTTTATATCCAAAGAAATAGGCGGTGGTACACCCAAACTGCTTTAGTAGTCATCTTAATAATGTTAATACTTTTTGTATTTAGTCAGTTTATATTGATGGCAGCTCTACTAGCTCTAACCTTTGTTGCTTATGTGTCGGCTTCTGTAAAACCAGAGGAAGTTGAGCATAGAATAACAAATCTTGGTATTGAAAGTTTGGGACATAAATACCATTGGGATGAGCTAAACGAATTTTGGTTTTCAACTAGGCATGATCACGAGCTACTAAATATAGATACAAACCTTACATACCCCAGACGCTTGACAGTATTAATATCTGAAAAGGATAAAGTCAGGGTTAAAAAAATTCTAGTTGATTATTTACCATTTTACGAAAAACCAAAAGAAGATTTTTTGGATCAAATATCGAATAAATTCACTTCTTTGGTTACTCCGTCAAAATAAATAGTGAATAAGTATAAATTTTTATTCCTTTAGTTCAATCAAAAACACGTGAATAATATAGCGATTAGTAAGTTGGACTAAGAGCATTAAAATATAAATGGGCGCTTGTAGCTCAATCGGATAGAGCATCAGCTTGCGGAGCTGGGGGTTGAGAGTTCGAGTCTCTCCAAGCGCACCATGGTTAAATGGCAGAGTGAACTATTGTGCCGCTTTTGAATCCGCAAAATACGGAAGGGTGACTGAGTGGATTAAGGTGCCGGTCTCGAAAATCGGTGTCCCGCTTTGCGGGACCGTGGGTTCGAATCCCACCCCTTCCGCCACCAATTTATTTAGGATACCCAATTAGCCAAGCTAAATAGGAGGTGGGAGTTTGAATTCCAACTAAAAGTGGTAGAAACACAAAAAAGAAAACAGCATTAGCAGCTAAAAAGCCATAAACATCCCAGCGTTTTAATGGATTCTCCCAAAATCTAAAGAGAAAAAAGGCAATTAAAATACTAAAAAGCGGCAAAGAGGATAAAAGATAATAAATGTAAGTAACTCTGGATACAAATAACCAGGGAATAGTTAAGAAAATTAAATTAAGTACAATGAAGGAAATTGCAGGGTCGCGTTTTAGAAAACCTCTAAGGCCATACCAGAAAAAAAGTATGGTACCTCCCCACAAAACAAAAGGATTAATCATCGTAACCAAACGACTGATAGAATCATTTTGCTTGTATAAAGTATAAACAGCCCCACCTTCTAAAAACCAACCGATTGGGTGGTAAAAGAGTGAGTCATTAAAAGAGGTGTAACCAAAAACATTTTTAAAGGTTAAGGAATTGTGAAATTCATAAATTTGACGGTGAAGGGTAACCCATTCTGTGGTTGTATGTGAAATAAGATATGGGATATATGAAGCGGTGTACACAAGAATTATTAGTGATAAAGAAAAAACAGCGTTGATAAGAATTTTGCTGGCCGATTCTTTTGAAAAGAGAAGAGCTAAAATTAAACTTGGCGGTAAAAGCAGTAGTGCCGACCATTTAACTGCAACGGCCGCGCCAATAGATAGGGAGAAGAAAAATAAATGTTTATAAGAAGGCTTCTCAATGTAAAGCCACAAAAACAAAAGTGCTAAGAGGGAAAATAAAACTAGGAAAATCTCTAGAAAAGCAAGGGTTGAGTACAAGAACCATAAGGTTTCAAAACCTAAAATAGCTACAGCAAAAGAGGCAATCGCGGGTTTTTTACTTAACTTTAAGGCTAATATATAGGTTAAAGCCAAACTACCAAACCCAGCCAGAATGGAGAAAAGTCTCCAGCCAAGACTATTGTCTCCGAAAAAGAACATATCAACTGCCAAAATCTCCTTACCCAAAGGTGGGTGTTGGAAATTAGGGTCTGGGGCGCCTTCAAGATAAGCCTTGGCGGCGGGAATATAATATTTGGATTCATCCAAAATAGGTTCCGGCACATTAGTGAGAAAGATAATTTTTAAGATTATTAGGAAAAGGATAATAAGCAGGAAAAGCCAATGCTTTTTTAACATTCAGTTTAAATTATAATATAGTTAAACGAAATGTGCCCTTGTAGGTCAATTGGATAGACCGTCAGCTTCCGGAGCTGGATGTTGGGAGTTCGAATCTCCCCGAGGGCACCAACTTTAATAAAATGAATCGTCAAGAAAAGACTAGAAAAGTAGTTGAAACAGCAAAGAAATATCTAGAAGTACCATATAAAAGAAATGCAAAATTTTATGAAGCCCCGCACTTTTTTAACTGCTCCACTTTTACAAGATTCGTTTATGAAAAAATCGGTAAAGATCTACCAAAAAAGGCAATTACACAGTCTATGCAGGGAAGAAAAGTAAAAGCAAAAAATATTAAGATAGGTGATCTAGTATTTATTAGAGGAAATCGTGGTTATTATAATAGTCAGTTCCCAGATGGTATTGGTCATGTTGGAATTTACGTGGGGGAGAATAAAATAATTAGTGCCAGAGGTCGCTACAAAAAAGTTACAGAGGAAAAATTGAAGAATTACCTAAAAAAGGAGCAATTTAGAGTTATTAAAAGGTTTTTATAGGAAATGAAATACGAAACCTCTGCAGGTGGTGTTGTTTATCGAAAATCTAGAGAAAAAATTGAATTTCTCATCGTCCAACACTCTGGTCATCACAGATGGGTCCTTCCCAAGGGTTGGATTGATACGGGTGAAACTAAAGAGCAAACCGCCATTCGTGAAGTAAAAGAGGAGGCTGGAGTAGGGGTTGAAATTCAAGGGTATCTCGGCGAAATTACTATTTTTTATACAAACCCCGAAAAGGAAAAAGTGCGTAAAACCAGCCATTTTTTCCTCATGAAATATAAA
>MHCR01000026.1:21503-23696 GCA_001816695.1 Candidatus Woykebacteria bacterium RBG_16_39_9b | reverse complement strand
GGACTAGTGCATACGCTTGGAAAGCGTACGTGTCCGAAAGGGTACCGTGGGTTCGAATCCCACCCCCACCGCCACTCAGACTTCAAAATCTTGCCTTCTGGTTATTAATCTACTAGTATAGGGGAACAAATGGAAAGCCCAATTGAGGAAGTAAAAAATAGAATTGATATTGTAGGTCTAATCTCCGAATACGTTACCGTAAAGAAAGCTGGGCGCAATTTTAAAGCCCTCTGTCCATTTCACCCAGAAAAAACCCCTTCTTTTATGATCAGCCCGGAAAGGCAAATTTTCAAATGTTTTGGCTGCAACGAAGGCGGAGATGTTTTTGCCTTTATTAAACGATCTGAAGGTATGGAGTTTGGCGAAGCTTTGAAATTTTTGGCCGACAAAGCCGGGGTTAAACTTCCCGATTATAAACCAGGCGGTGAGGAGAAGTTAAAAGAGACTGTTCTTGAAGCTAATAGGTTAACCAGTGAGCTTTATCATTACTTGCTAGTTAGCCATAGCTCTGGTAAGCGAGCGCTTGAGTATTTAAAAGCAAGAAGAGTAACTGATAAATCGATAAAAGATTTTCAAATCGGTTTTTCTCCCGGGGGCAACGATACATTAGTTAAATTTTTAACCAAAAGGGGTTTTATACCCAAGGATTTAATTACAGCTGGTTTAATTTTACCGTCCTTTGGTAAAGGAATGTACGATCGATTTAGAGACAGAATAACCTTCCCAATAAGGAATTTGCAAGGAAAAGTGATTGGGTTTTCGGCTCGAAGCTTAGGAAGTAATCAGCCAAAATATATGAATAGCCCAGAAACACCGGTATTTTCAAAATCTGGGGTGCTTTTCGGAATGGATCGGGCGAAAGGAGAAATAAAAAAACAAAACGAAGCAGTACTTGTAGAAGGAAATATAGATGTCGTTTCTTCTCACCAAGTTGGAATAACAAATGTAGTTGCACCACTGGGCACTTCTTTGACTGAGAAACAATTGGAAATTCTAAGGCGTTTCACAGAAACGCTGCTAATTAGTTTCGATACAGATATTGCCGGAGATGCGGCAGCTAAAAGAGGTATAGATATGGCGGAAAAGATCGGGATGAACATAAAAGTAGTTCAACTAACAGAAGGAAAAGATCCCGATGAAATAATTCGAAACAACCCAAATCTGTGGAAAGAGTCTTTGAAAAAACCTATTCCTGTTTATGATTACTACATTAATTCGGCTATTAAGGGCTTTGGAACGTCCGATCCTTACGCGAAGAAAAAAATAGCTAAAGAGGTTCTCCCGCAGATAGCAAGAATTAATGATGAGATAGTTAAGGCTCATTATATAAATAAGTTATCTGGTATTCTTGGGGTAGAAGATTCAGCAGTAGCGACTGAGCTTGGGCGTTATAAATTTTCTGCGGGAGAAGAAAAGAGCCCACAGGTAAAACCAGAAATTATTTCGCAAACAAACCTACTGGAAAAATACCTTCTAGCACTTATTATCCAATCTGGAGACCTCCCTAAAGGGGTTGGGGAGGATCTTTTCGGTGATGCGGAGCTGAAGGATTTGTTTAATTTAATAAGAAATCAAGTAAAAAAAATTGGTAAAGTTCGTATTAGGAATTTAGGTAATCAAATGCCAGAAGCGTTACTAGCGGTTTTTGATGAATTGATTTTATTAAATATAGGTGAAGAAATACTAGAATTTCCTGAAAGAATTAAAAAAGAAATAATATCTTGCGTAAAAAGAATAAAAAGTCTAAACTTACGGGCTGAATTGAAAGATTTAAGCCTTGCAATCAAGCAACAAGAGATAACGGGTTCTGAAGGAAAAACCCGTCAATTAGTGGAAAAATTTCAAAAACTTTCATCCGGACTAGTTGAACCTGAGCAAAACATTAGCTAATTTCTATTTATGCTGAAAGCAAAGTCCTCAATAGACCAACTTATTAGTCGTGGCAAAGAAGTGGGTTTTGTTACCCAGGACGATATATTAGAGGTATTTCCTGAAGCAGAAAAAAACCTTGAGGCCTTGGACGAACTGTATGCACGTCTGGCTGATGAAGGTGTAGATGTTTTCGATGTTGAAGAAGAAAAGCCATCTGATATCGAAAAAGAAATTGAAGTTCTTTCGATCCTCCCAGGCGCGCAGCTTACCGATCCAGTAAGAATGTATTTAAAAGAAATTGGGCGCATTTCTCTTCTAACA
>MHCR01000026.1:20744-21432 GCA_001816695.1 Candidatus Woykebacteria bacterium RBG_16_39_9b | reverse complement strand
AGCAAACTTACGTTTAGTAGTGTCTATCGCAAAAAAATATGTAGGTCGAGGGTTAACACTTCTTGATTTAATCCAAGAGGGCAATATTGGCTTAATTCGCGCGGTAGAAAAATTTGACTGGCGAAAGGGTTATAAATTTTCCACATATGCCACTTGGTGGATTCGTCAAGCTATAACTCGTGCAATAGCTGATCAGGCAAGAACAATCAGAATTCCTGTTCATATGGTTGAAACAATCAACCGTTTTATTAGAACAAGCCGAAAATTAATGCAGGAACTTGGTAGAGAACCTACCGCCAACGAAATTGGCCGTGAAATGGGGATAGAAGAAGATAAGGTTAGAGAAATTATTAAAGTATCTCAAGAACCCACGTCGTTAGAAGCACCGGTTGGTGAGGAGAAAGATTCTACGCTTGGTGATTTCATCCCCGACGATATGATTCGCCCAGAGGATCAAGCTAGTGCAGAACTCTTGAAGGCGCATCTCTCAGAGGTTTTGGACACCCTAAACGATCGAGAGAAAAAGGTTCTGAAGCTACGATTTGGTTTAGAAGATGGTCGCCAAAGAACCCTTGAAGAAGTGGGTAGAGAGTTTGGTGTTACCCGAGAGAGGATTCGACAAATTGAAGCCAAGGCTCTGCGAAAACTGCGACACCCAACACGAAGTAAGAAGCTGAAAGATTACTTG
>MHCR01000026.1:20122-20386 GCA_001816695.1 Candidatus Woykebacteria bacterium RBG_16_39_9b | reverse complement strand
TTAAAAAGATTGCCGGAGAAGACTCATCACGGAATTGAAAAAAGAGGCCCAGTAGCCCTTTTTGCTACCAGTTTCCTTGTCGGAGTTTTCCCGTATGCTATTTTTTTGAAGCTTCTAAGATACCCAAAGGCTGCTTCGGAAATCTTGTTAGTTGCTTCTTCAATAGTGGGTTCTTTTGTTTGGACAGGAATATTTTGGGGGAGCACGATAGAAATCATTAAAAGAGCGGTAAATTTTGCTTTTTGAGACTAGATTGGGTACAAT
>MHCR01000026.1:3355-20066 GCA_001816695.1 Candidatus Woykebacteria bacterium RBG_16_39_9b | reverse complement strand
GTGTAGTTGAAAAAATCGCCTCCTTCATTAAGGCAGACCCAAATTTTCGCTACAAGGTAATTGTTGGTACAGATTCCGAAAGCAGGAAAGGAATTTCGGATTTTGTCACCGCTATAATTATATATCGTGTGGGTAAAGGGGGAATGTATTTTTGGGCAAGAAGGAACTTGCCAAATGTAGTAGCGATAGCAGATCGTATTGCAAAAGAAACACAGTTCTCAATTGAGTTAGCTTGGAAGTTACGCGATACCTTTCGACACAACGGACTATCTGGTTATGAACCGGAAGTTCATTTAGATGTTGGAGAAGAGGGGGTTACACGAGATATGATCCGTTGGGTAACTGGTATGGTTTTGGGTAGCGGTTTTGAATTCAAAATAAAACCAGAAAGCTTTGGAGCCACAAAAGTTGCTGATCGCCACACTTAAGAAGATTTTATTGAACTTTCCACCCCTTAATGATAAAATTGCAACGTTTCGTTCCCCGGTAGCTCAACGGTAGAGCGTGCGACTGTTAATCGCCAGGTTGTAGGTTCGAATCCTACCCGGGGAGCCAGAAAAAAGCGGCTGGCTTTTTGTCAGACACTTTTTTCTTTCCCGGGTTTTGGAATCGAACCTCTGTGAGAATCCATTAGCCCACGAAGTGGTCGCAGGGCGCTTTAGCGATCTACCCGGGGAGCCATAACCCATAGTACTTGACTTTCACTCCTATTTTTGCTACAATTTTCACAATAGTTTCTAGGCAACGATCCTGAAAGGAGACATCCGTGGCAAGAGCTAAGAGGTTCTGGGCGGTTGCAAGCGGGATCATCGGCGACAAGTTCCGTACCATCTGTCGGGATGATGCGGATATCGTTCGGGAGTCGATGGAGCAGTTTGTAAAGCTCTGTTTCCCAGAGAGCGAGCACCAGGAGATCAAGGAACTAAATGATGAGGCCCTTTGTGACCTTGTTACTAAGGTGTCCTTCGAGCATCCTGAAGTGTTCGTAGCCTTCCTGGAGGTGCTGAAGGAGGCAGTCGCCGAGTTTTTCTCACAGGAGAAAGCAGGGCGACAGTAATCCTGAACTCTCTACTAGGAGGACAGAGAGGGACTCCGAAAGGAGTTGTGGTGAGTGAGAGTAACCACCTGCGAAGTAATTCGTAGCCGATTTCCCAAGTAAATCTCAATCGAGGTTTATTTAGGACAATGAACTAGCTGAAAGGCTAGTTTTTTGTTGAAAAATATTCAAACTAACGGGATTTTTTAGTAAGTAAGATAAATTCCGAGTAAGAACACGTTTGGGGAGCCAATGACTTTTACCCACAATCTCAACATAAAAGTTCTAGTGGTATAAGAATATTTTTAGTGTAAAATTTAAATATGGGGTTAAAAATAAAGCAGATCCTAATGGGGAGAGGGCCTCTTTCCCTCGGATTAGCCATTTTAATATTATTTGTACTCGCACTAAGTTTTTATGTTCGGTATAAAAATGAAAACTTGAAGCCGGATGATAAAACTACAACCACCACCACCACAGATTCTAAAGATAAGAATTCTAAAGGTGATAATTCAAAAGATGATCTTGAAAATGAAACTCCTCCGGAAAACCCTCCCGATGCTACTATTAGTCCGGGGGAGTCGGCTAAAGTCCAATGCGGAAAGGGCAGAAGTGGTACTAGACCAGTCTTTCCCAGGGGTGGTTTTGCCGGGAATATTGGTCGCAGCGACCAGACAGAGATTGAAGTTAGCGTCCAAACCGACAAGGGCGAGGTGGTAGGCGGTTTGGTGGAATGGCGTCTCTATGATTGGGGAGAGTTAGAAATTTATGGTTGTGAGGCAATATTTATCGCCCCAGACTCTATCGGCACAGCTTACTCAGTCAGTGCGACAATTAACGCCCGCATAATACCTGAAACCTCTGAGCCAAACACCTCTAGTTCTGGGGAGGGGGGGCCGATTTTTGCGGGATTTGTGGCTACAACCAAAGTAACTATCTTAAGTGGAGCAGCACCAGGCTGCTATGATCCGGCTGGGGTCGCCATTTCAATAAATTCTGTGCCCACAACCAGCAATGTCCAAATTTTCGTCGATACTCCCCGTTTTCTCGGAAGGCAATATAACGGACGCGTAGCCACGGTTCGGGATGGTACCGGAGATTATTATGTTCAGATCTATGTGAATGGCGCTCTTTATGGCCAGACAAACTCTACTGTTGGTGATTGCGAGATGGCCACAGTGAAATTTTGATGAGCAAAAAAGTTAAGATTATTTTGTTAATTCTTCTAGTAATAGCCATTCTTTTGATCGCTAAATTTATATCCGACCAGTTGTCCAAAACTTGTTGCGGCCCCAGATAGAAGTCAAGCCTTAACGTCATCCACGACTCGGAGCCAAATTTTTTAGCCTCAATTTTTAATACCACTGATAGATAATAAAGAACCAGCCACTTAAAAACCGCCCAGACGTGTGATAAAATTATCTTGCCATATCGGCGACGGTTTAATATGCACAATAATATCAGTCTTTTAATTGCTCGCTTAGTTCTGGTTGGGGTAGTAGTGGGCGGGATAGGGTTCGTTGCTTGGAGGAATCCCGCGCAGTTTCAAGCCTTTTTTACTCAGGAAATCCCCGCTGGTCTTAGATCTGTAGAAAATAAACTCAAGACAATAATCACTGCCAAACCGCCAATTGGGAACTTGACACCCGCCCGCGACCTTCGCGGTACATGGATCTCATCAATTAGAGGTAAGGGTATACAATTATATGGTAAATTTGCCACCGGCCCCGGAACCACAACAATTTATGAAGATGGTGATATCGAGTTAATAATCAATACAGTGTCGGGTAACACTGCTTCCGGCACAATGCGTTACACCAATCTTTGCTCAACAGGCAGTACGGCTGTTCCCGGTTACGGCAACATTACGGTACCAAAGCAGTGCGTAGCTGACACGGGCGCCCGGGCAATTCAAATAAGAGTCAGCGGTAGCCGGCTGGATTTTGGTACAGTTAGCGCTGGCGGCGCCACCTTTTCTATGCAAGGCAATTTTACAACTGACATTATCTCTGGAACAATGACAGCGACTACTCCTTATGGAGTTGTTAAAGGCGAATTCCACCTTAATCGTGTGCGATAACTAGATTCATTGTTGCGTAAAAAGTTCTAACGTCGTCCACGACTCGGAGCCATTAAGTATTTGGGGCTAAAGAAGCCTCATTTTTTGCAGGTTTGCATGTTGATGTTATACTGAGACAGTATTTTAAAAATGATAGAATGTTTATAAGGGAATTAATTCCTTATAGCCCAGCGATAGCTTCGATCAAATCGGAGGCTTTTAAGGCAGCTGGCACTACAAAGTAATCCTACGTTACTTGGGTGTGCGAGGTGCCTTTTTTTGTAAAGAAGTAATTAAAAACTAAATGATAATTAATAAAAATGTCATAAAATATATAGTTTACGCAGTACCCCTTGGCTTGTTTTTCATCCTGCCGAAATTAATAGGTTTTTTTACTGATTGGCTTTGGTTTGGTGAAGTAGGGTATACCCAGGTCTTCACAACACGTCTTATCACCCAATTACTCCTTGGGGTTTCCGCGGCTACTGCCGCCTTTTTCTTTATTTACGTCAATTTACAGATCGCCGTAAAGGCTACCAAAGATAAAGCGATCAATGTAACTTTGTTTGAAAAGATATCTGTTCCGCCTACTTTAGGAATTTATTTTAAAAATCTCATATTACCTGTATCTCTTCTTGTAAGCCTTTTTATCGGTCAGGCGGCCTCTTCTCAGTGGATGAAATTCTTAGCCTTCTTAAATACCACCTCATTTGATTTAAAAGATCCAATTTTTGGCCAGGATATCAGTTTTTATTTCTTCTCCTTACCGTTCTTTAATGCTTTGCACGCTTTTGCCTGGTGGGTGGTTTTGATCAGCTTTGTTTTAACTATGGTTTATTACGTTTCAAAAACCGCTCTTTGGTTTAGCCAAAGTGGGTTTTTCATTGACAAATTAACCGAGAAGCATTTATCTACCTTCGGTGCCCTTATTTTCTTACTTTTGGCTGTTGGGCATATCCTATCCCGCTTCGGGGCGCTGACTTCCCCACACAATTTAGGTACAGGAGCCTATTTTACGAGTGTAAATGCGGTGCTCCCAGTGTTATTAGTTCTAGCTCCTCTAGCCATGGTAATTACGGCGGCTTTTCTGCGAAACATATTCGCTCCTGGCAAAAAATGGCTTATCCTTTCTCTCGGGGCTTATTTTTTGGTCTGGATCTTTGGGGCAATTGCCTATCCAACCGTTCTGCAAAAACTAGTTGTAGCACCAAACGAGCTCAGCAAAGAAGATACCTTCATTAAGTACAACATTGCCTTTACCAGAGCCGCCTTCAACTTGGACAGGATTGAAAAGCGAGATTTGACTGGCGAGACTGTTCTAGGTTTGGATGACATCAGAAAAAATGATACCACTATTAAAAATGTGCGGCTTTGGGATAGACAACCGCTTTTGGATACCCTTGGCCAGGTTCAAGAAATCCGAACCTATTATGATTTTGTTTCTGTTGATAACGACCGCTACACCATCGGCGGAGAACTGCGCCAAATAATGCTTTCTCCAAGGGAGCTCAACAGCGAGAGTTTGCCAAGCAGAAGCTTTATCAACGAGCGGCTCGCTTTTACCCACGGGTTTGGTTTGGCGGCTGGACCGGTGAATCAGGTTACTGCGGAAGGGCTACCTGTGCTTTTTGTCAAAGACATACCGCCGGCTTCTACCACCAAGAATCTTGCAGTCAAAAGACCAGAGATTTATTTTGGCGAGCTTTCCTCTGATTACGTTTTTGTCAAAACTAAGGCGGCGGAATTCAACTACCCCAAAGGTGAGAAAAACGTCTTTCAAACCTACGAGGGAAAGGCCGGTGTAGAAGTTGATTCTTTGTTTAAAAAGGCTGCCTTTGCTCTTCGTTTTGGCTCGCTGCGGGTCTTGCTTTCAAATGACATTACCAGTGAATCAAGAGCACTCTTCCACCGCAATATTAAGGAAAGAGTCCAAAAGATTGCCCCGTTCTTGCAGCTTGATTCCGATCCTTATGTTGTAGCAACGAAAGAAGGCCGCTTAGTTTGGATCTACGATGCTTATACCACCAGTAACGATTACCCATACTCGCAAACAATCGATGGCATCAACTACATTCGTAACTCAGTTAAGGTTACTATAGACGCCTACGATGGTGCAGTCCGTCTTTATGTCTCCGATTCTAAGGACCCTCTGATTCAGACTTACCAAAAGATTTTCCCAGGCGTATTCCTTCCGCTTTCGGAAATGCCAGCCGATCTCAAAGAGCATATACGTTACCCTGAAGATATCTTTGCCTACCAAAGCACTCTTTATTCTATTTATCATATGGATCAGCCGCAAATCTTCTACAACAAGGAGGATCAATGGGTAATACCTCTAAGTGAAGGCTCAAGAGAAAACGGAGAGGAAGAAACAATGATGCGGCACATGATAATGAAATTGCCCGGTCAGGAAAAAGAAGAGTTTATACTTATGCTTCCCTTTACACCTCGCGGCAAAGACAACCTAATCTCCTGGCTGGTGGCGAGAAACGATGGTGAAAATTACGGAAAGCTGGTAGTTTACCGTTTTCCCAAACAAAAGCTGATCTACGGGCCAAAGCAGGTTAACGCCCGTATCAGTCAGGACGCCGAGATTTCCCGCCAGATTTCTCTCTGGGATCAGCGTGGTTCTCAAGTCATCAGAGGAGCACTTTTAGTTATCCCGATTGAGGAAGCTCTTTTGTACGTTCAGCCATTATATCTTCGCGGTGAAGGAGGTAAGATACCCGAATTAAAACGGGTTATCGTAGCTTACGAAAACAAGATTGCGATGGAAGAGACATTGGAAGTGGGCTTAGCCCGAATTTTTGGCAGTGGTGCCTCTGTGGTCGAAAGGCAAAAAACAGAGAGACAGGAGCCTGCAGAAACCGATTTGGCAAAACAAGCCCAAGAGACTTACGAAGCTGCTCTCAAAGCCCAAAAAGAAGGTAACTGGGCTGCCTATGGCGAAGAAGTCAGGAAGCTCGGTGAAATCTTGAGGGAAATGCAGGATAAGTGATCAGCCATGATTAATGTTTTGCTATTCATCGGGAAGATTTTAATTACCACTTTAGCCATTTTTGGATTGACGAGGTTTTTGAACAGAAGGAACAACCCGCCAAGGGGGAAAATTATAGAAGGGGAAGTGATTGAGAACGGCGAAGGTAAAATATAGGTAAGGTTATCAAATTTTATCAATAAGGTTTGGGTAAGATGAGTAAAAAATAGTTGTCATAATAATTATACTAATATTCCTAAGTTTTATAGCTACAGCCTTCCTTGCAGACCTTGCATATACCGAGTAGATGGGTAAACCTTATACCAAATCAGCAAAGTACATTTTAATAAAGGTTTCTAGTACAGATTATAATTAAGTAAAACCCATGGATTTGATTTCAATAGCATTAATAATTGCCGGGTTAGTATTATTTGAAACAATTAGTAGTATTGATAATGCGATTATCAACGCAGAAGTTTTATCCACCATGCAGCAAAAAGCTCGCCGGTGGTTTTTGTTTTGGGGAATACTTTCTTCAGTATTCCTTGTCAGGGGTCTTTTACCTTGGTTCATTGTTTGGATAGTGAATCCTTCGCTTGGACCAGTCGGTGCATTGACCGCTTCTTTCAGCAGTGATCCGAAAGTTATCGAGTCTATCGAACAGTCAGCCCCAATCCTACTTATCGGCGGCGGGACATTTTTAGTTTTTCTATTCTTTCACTGGCTATTTGTCGAGCCTAAACATTATGGACTCCGAGGTGAAAAATTTATTCATTCCCACGGAGTTTGGTTTTACGCGGTGGTCTCTATATTGCTTGCAGTTATAGTGTGGTTTGCCCTGCAGGAAGACCCAATGGTGGCTTTTGGGGCGGTGGTTGGTTCAACTGTTTTTTTTATAACCCACGGATTTAAGCAAAACGCCGAAGAACAAGAGAAAAAATTAATGGAGGTTGGCCGAAGCGATGTAAGTAAGATTTTTTACCTTGAAGCAATTGACGCTACCTTTTCTATTGATGGCGTTCTCGGGGCTTTTGCATTTACTTTGGTGGTACCGCTTATATTAATCGGCAATGGTATCGGTGCTATTGTTGTCCGCCAAGTTACAGTTGGAAATATAGGAAGGATTAAAAAGTATTTGTACCTGAAAAACGGGGCAATGTACTCTATTCTATTTTTGGGCAGTATTATGATTTTAGATAGTTTTGGTTTTCACATTCCTCCCTGGGTGGCACCATTAATCACATTCGCCGTTGTTGGATATTTCTTTTACAAATCAAGACGAGTGATGGAAAAAAGCGCGTAAATTTATTACACTATATAACTTTCCTGATATGGAAATTCTTCACCCAGACTTGCCGAAAATTATTGAGGCCATTGGTTACATTGGTATTTTTACCATTGTCTTTGCTGAATCGGGACTACTTATCGGCATTTTTCTTCCTGGCGATAGTTTACTCTTCACCGCTGGGTTTTTATCTTCAGCTGGAATGTTCAACTTACCAACCTTGTCAGTTGGTTGTTTCATCGCTGCGGTTTTAGGAGATAATGTAGGTTACGCTTTTGGTAAAAAAGTGGGACCCGCAATCTTCAAAAGAAAGAACTCTTTCTGGTTTCATAAGAAGCACTTAGAAAGAGCCCAAAGGTTTTATGAAAAACACGGCGGCAAAACCATCGTTTTGGCACGATTTCTACCGGTAGTGCGCACTTTCGCCCCTATTTTGGCTGGTGCTGGGGCTATGAACTACAGAAAATTTCTTTTTTACAATATTCTTGGTGGGTTCTCGTGGGCCGTGGGTTTGACTACCTTAGGGCATTATCTCGGGAGTTTTATTCCAGATGTTGATAAATACCTACTACCAATTGTGTTATTAATTATTCTTCTTTCATTGCTACCAACAGTTATCCACGTATTAAGAGAGCACACTTTGGCTAAACCGACTAGGGGCAACTAGATAATATTAACCGCATATTTAGCGCACAATTACCGCAGAACTACTGGGCTCCGATTTAGGAATTACTAAAATTAATTAAGTGTACCCGAAGTGTCGGGTGGTTAAGCTACCACAGTTAATAATCTTTCGGTTATTTGCATTGTAAGTTCCGGATACTCCATAATCTCTAACCAGTTAGAAGTTCAGAAATCGTTCCATCGTGCGAGCCGTGTAGGATTAGGAGCCAAAGAAGACCCCTTTCCTATTGTTGTTTTTCTTTCCACAATAACTAATAATTGAAATATGGATCTTAAACCCCTTGAAATAAATCCTCTTCCACAACCCCTGGCTCTAAAAAAACTGATTGGTCCAAGTTTTATTATTTTAGCATTAGGGCTTGGAAGTGGAGAGGTGATTCTTTGGCCGTATTTGAGTGCAAACTATGGCTTAGGCATTATCTGGGGTGCCCTACTTGGTATTACGTTTCAGTTTTTTATGAATATGGAAATTGAAAGATATGCGCTGGCTCATGGTGAAAGTATTTTTGTGGGATTAGCTAGAAAATTTAGACTTATTTCTTTTTGGTTTCTACTGTCAACCTTTATCCCCTGGATGTATCCTGGTATTATAGCTTCCTCGGCAAAATTTTTAGGTACGGTCGTGGGGATAAAGGAGACTCACTATTTGGCAATGGGTTTATTGATTGTGATCGGAATAATCTTATCTTTGGGGCCAATTCTTTATAAAACTGTAGAAACTCTTCAGAAAACCATCATTATGATAGGGGTGCCCTCCATTTTCCTGCTCAGTGTTATTCTCTCCAAACCAGAAAATTGGGTAATACTAGCTCAGGGAACGGTTGGGATTGGCGAAGGCTTCATTTTTCTACCTGCCGGTATTGCCATCGCCTCATTTTTAGGAGCCCTGGCTTATGCGGGAGCGGGAGGTAACCTTAATTTGGCCCAGTCTTTTTATGTTAAGGAAAAGGGATATGGCATGGGTAAATATGGGGGTAGAATCACCTCTCTTTTAACAGGAAAGAGTGAGAATATATCTTTAACGGGTAGCAAATTTGAAGCTTCAGAAGAAAATATCAGCAGGTTCAAAGTCTGGTGGAAAAACATTAATATTGAGCACTTCCTAGTATTCTGGTTTACCGGATCGATCACAATTTTGATGCTCGCCTTGCTGTCTTACTCTACAGTTTTTGGTGAACCTGGTAATGAGCAGGGAGTCAGCTTTGTGATCAGGGAGTCCCAATTTATTGGGCAAAAGGTCTTTCCACTGGTGGGCACCTTTTTCTTACTTGTAGTAACACTAACACTTTTTGGTACTCAACTGGGTGTATTTGATGCAACCAGCCGGATTTTATCTGAAAATGTGATTTTAAGTTCTTTTGGAAGGCTGAAAGAAAAGAATCTCAGATCTTTATACTACATTGTTTTATGGCTTCAAATTTTAGCGGGTGTAGCAATCCTGGTATTAGGTTTTACAGAACCGTTACAACTTGTGGTTACAGCAGCAGTTTTAAATGCGATTGCTATGTTTGTACACACCGGTCTCACTCTTTGGTTAAATATGACGTATTTAGATAAAAAAATAAGACCGTCTTTGTTTAGAATATCGGCAATGGGTTTGGCATTTGTATTCTACGGGGGATTCAGCATTTATGTAGTTTATGATAGATTTCTCAAACAGATTATACCTTCAGGGTAAGTAGGCCCTAAAGGAAAATATAACGCCATCCCAACATTTTAATAAAATATTTCTAGGGGTTTAACAAATTACATGGCTTTTGGTGGCCGGAAACATTTATCTTTAATCGTGAGCCAAGGGTTATGGCACCCAGGTGAGTTGCCGTAATGAATCCCGGGTTTTTCATTGGTACGTATGTTGGTATGCTTGCTTGGATGTGGACATTTCTGCTAGCTGGGGTTTAACATCAAGGATTGGGGAGGAGGTGGAAAGTGAGCTTGTTACCAAAAACACCTTTAGGTAAATGGTCGGTTGGATTCGTCATTGCTTTCTTTTTGTTGCTCGCAACTGGCATGTTTGTTGTTTCCGTGCTAGGACAGGAGGGCGGGGAAACATTTTTTGATAACCTTTGGATTAGCATCCCAATGCTTGGGGCCGGAGCCTCCGCCATAGCCGCCTTTATTGCTGGAATCATCGCGATTATAAAGAACAAGGAGCGCTCTATCTTGGTTATTATTGCTGCCATGATTGGTCTTCTCGTTCTGTGGTTTGTAGTTGGTGAGATTGTGGCGCCTCACTAGAAAAGCTGCACAAGTTCCAAAATGACTCAGAATTTTGTCTCTGTTAGAAATCAGATCAACGCATTTCTTTACAGAGAAATTCTTAAAAAGATATTTTTTCAAATCGATCCAGAAACGATTCATGACCGCATGGTCTCTATCGGTAGGTTTTTAGGTAGCAGTGCGGTTACTAGGAGTCTGACCTCATTTTTTTTATCCTACTCAAACAAGAGATTAGAACAACAAATTCTCGGTATAAACTTTCCAAACCCAATTGGTTTAGCTGCTGGATTTGATAAAGATGCACGACTGACGGATATTATGCCCAGCGTTGGATTTGGTTTCGCTGAAGTGGGATCCATTACTGGCGAGCCTTGTGAGGGGAACCCAAAACCAAGGTTGTGGAGATTGAAAAAATCAAAAGTTTTGGTGGTAAATTATGGTTTGAAGAATGAAGGTTGCCAGAAAATTGCCCAAAGATTAAAAAAAACTTTTAAGATTCCTATCGGCACTAATATTGCCAAGACCAATAACCTGAATACAGTGAACATGGATGCTGGTATTAAAGATTATGCAAACGCGTTTAAGAAATTCGCTGACATAGGGGATTACTTTACAATTAATATTAGTTGCCCCAATGCTTATGGCGGTCAACCATTTACCGACGCCAAAAGCCTTGACCGGCTGTTAGAAATAATCGATCAAATTCCGACTAGCAAACCAATTTTTTTAAAGCTTTCCCCGGATCTTTCCAAGAGGGAAATAGATGCTATTTTGGACGTGGTTTCCAACCATCGTGTTCACGGATTTGTTTGTACAAACCTGACCAAAAACAGAGATAATAACAAAATCGTTGAAAGAACTGTTCCGGAAAAGGGAGGGCTTAGCGGCAAAGTGGTAGACGATTTAGCTACAGAGACGATTCGTTATATTTACAAAAACACCAAAGGCAAATATGTGATTATCGGCTGCGGTGGTGTTTTTTCGGCTGAAGATGCCTATAAAAAGATAAAATCGGGAGCTAGCTTGGTGCAGCTTATCACCGGTATGGTTTTTGAAGGCCCCCAAGTTATTAGTGAGATAAATCAAGGACTAGTTCGATTAATTGAGAGAGATCGTTTTCGGAATATCAAAGAAGCTGTGGGATCAGAAGCTTAGGTCAAATTACAACAAAAGGTTAAGAAAGCAGCACTCCGCCGTCCACAACTATTTGGCTACCCGTTATGTAAGAAGACATCTCGGAAGCTAGAAAAAGGGCTACTTTACCAATATCATCCGGTTCGCCCATGCGTTTCATCGGAATTTTGGCTAAAAAGGCTTCGAGCATTTTTTGCATATCCACACCGGCTGGTACTTGCATACTTTTTTGCACTTCTTGTACTCCCGGAGTTGCAATACCGCCTGGAGCAATGGCATTGACCCAAATGTTGTGTTGAGCAAGCTCTAGGGCCACATTTTTAGTGAATCCCCAAACCCCGTGCTTACTGGCATCGTAGTGAGCTAATCCTGCAGAAGATGGGTGAAGAGCATCAATTGAGGTGATATTGATAATTTTTCCGCCCTTACCTTGTTTGATCATTTGTTCAGATGCTTTCTTTGTGCAAAGAAAGACACCTTTTAGGTTGATAGCGATTACTTTTTCAAAATCCTCCGTTGTCATGTTCATGAGAAGAATATTTGGATAGATTCCTGCATTGTTGACCAAAATATCGATGCTACCAAAGATTTTAACCACCTCATCAACCATTCTTTGGACCTCTACTTCTTTTGAAACATCTGCGGTAACTCCCATCGACTTCCACCCTTTTTCGACAAGTGTTTGAACTGATTCTTCAGCGACCCCCTTTCTTAGATCTACAATGGCTACATTGGCTCCAGCTTCTGCTAGCCGGGAAGCTATGCCAAAACCAATGCCTCTGGCACCACCAGTTACAATTGCAGTTTTTCCAGAAAGGTCAAGTAGCCTGCTCAAGCTAGTTTGTTCCATAGACCTCTATATTATAGTTCTATGCATCTTGTTTGCCAATACAAGATCTTAATTCGGCCGCCAAAGATATTTACCTAGATCGACCGTTTTAGCTCCAACCACCACTCCCTCTTTTTGTAGTTTTGTAATCTGGGCCGCTGCTCCCCCAAAGGCGTACCTTGTGGCCACCTCTCCCTTACTGTTTACGACCCGATGGCAAGGTATTCTTTTTGGATCGGTGTTGTTGTGTAGAAGATTTCCCACAATCCGCGGGTTCTTTACACCAGAAAGTTTTGCTAGGCCACCATACGTTAACACTCTTCCCTTTGGGATAAGGAACATGATCTTGTAAACCGTTTCCTTATAGCTCATTTTTCGATTTTAAACTAAATGTTAATTCACTTACAAGTAGTTAGGGGGTGACTAGCGGTCATGCACTGAAAATTGATGATAATAATAGTAGTTACTAGAAGGCTCCGCCGCATAATAATGGGTTTTTAATTCCGACGGTCGCTTTGTTTGTTTACTTTTATAAAAAAATTTGTTAGATTAACCCAACAAAAGGAGGATTATTATGATTAGTACTTTTTTGAGATTGATCGATCGAATTTTTCCACCAAAGTCTATTTACGCTCATTGCGATATTCCTTGCGGTATCTATGATCCGCATCTAGCTCAAGTCGCAGCCCATACAGTAATACGAATGACAAATATGATAAAATCTTTGGAAGCATCTTCTGAAAACCCCGATTTTGAAGAAAGAAAAAAAACAATCTCCCAAATATCCAGATTAACTGCTGTTAAGGAAGAACACGCCGAGCTGGTTAAGCACGAGATTAGAATTCTTTGGGGAGACTATTTCAAACCAGTGTTTGTGAAAGAATATCCAAATCTGCATGAGCTAGTATCCGAGACGATGAGATTAGCTTCGACTTCAAAGCAGGAGTTGGATGAACAAGCCGCAAATAATCTTCTTGAATCGGTTCAAAAAATAGCGGAAGTATTTTGGAAAACTAAAGGTGTAGATACTGTGAAGGTAAAAACCACATATCCTTCTGAGAAAGAAATTGTAGTACCAAAGCAAACAGAATAATATTATGCTTCCTATCAAAAGATTCGTCGTCAAAGGCCACAGTATGGAGCCTCTTATTAAAGAGGGACAAGGTGTTCTAATTAATCGGTTGGCTTACCTTTTTTCACAGCCAAAAGTAAGCGATATTGTGGCTCTGAACGCTCCAAATATCCCTAATAAGTTATTACTCAAAAGAGTAGAAAAAGTGCTAAAAAACAATAAATATATCGTTGTTGGAATTAATAAAGTCGATAGTACCGACAGTCGTAAGTTCGGTTGGGTAAGCAGTAAAGACATTTTAGGCAAGATCTGGCTAAAGTATTGAATGAATTTATCCCCGAAAGCATGCTAAAATTTAATTTAGCTCTCCGATGAATATTTTCGATAAAGGGTTTAAAGAAATTCTTGCTTCGGAGCTTGCATCCATGTTTGGTGGGCTCATCGGCGGGATTTTTTTGGCTGTTTACGTGGATAAAATATTTTTTATCCCCGGTATGTTTATTCTTTTCCCTGGTTTTTTGGACATGAGAGGTAATATTAGTGGCGCGTTGGCCTCAAGATTAAGTTCCGGTTTATTTTTAGGTATTATCAACCCAAGTAAACTAAATACAAAAATAATCAGGGGCAACTTGCTGGCTTCTTTCTTTTTGGCCATGGTTGTCTCTTTAGTACTGGGCACCCTTGCCTTTTTGTTTAGTCTAATCGTCTTTGATATATTTGTTCCAAAAATTATCTTAGCTGCGTTGCTAGCTGGGATAATCGCTAACGCAATCGAGGTGCCTCTGACACTACTTGCTACTTTCTACTTTTTTAAAAAGGGTCACGATCCCAATAATATAATTGGTCCGGTGATCACTACAAGTGGTGACGTCATCAGTATTCTTTCATTGTTGGTTGCCGTGTTTATTATATGAAGCATCTAAAAGAGCATTTAAGGAACTTAAATAGAATAGAGCGCAAAAGCTACCACCCTCTCATTCATGAGATCCACAAAAATTACGCTATCTCACACAACACCTTATTTTATATTAAGGAGTATGGTCCCCATTCCAATGTCCCCAAGACGATAATTAGGGAAAGTCTAAAAATCCTTCTTTTAGCTTCGCTGATAGATACTTTTGGTGGGTTGGCGGTTGAAAGAGTCAAGGATGCTTTTCTTTCACTTTTACCTTTGGTGATCCTTTTACCCACTCTTAATGATCTGTTGGGTGATTTCGCGACCATAGTCTCGGGAAGATTTTCGACGATGCTCCATGAGGGAGTAGTCGGCAAAAGTTGGTCTCAATCCAAACCTTTGAGGAAACTATTGGCCCAGATATTGATCGTGGCTTTATTTACCGGCACCTTAGCTTCTAGTGCTGCATTGATCATATCTATGTTGAAGGGTTATGCTTTAGGTTATTTACTGGTGGTGAAAATCTTCTTTGTTGTTCTTGCTGACGTTGCGCTACTTGTTACTATTTTGTTTTTCCTTACCGTAGTAACGGGTCTTTATTTTTATAAACGGCGGGAAGACCCGAATAATTTCCTGATTACCATTACTACTTCAGTTGCCGATTTTGGGAATATGATTATCTTGGCGGTTCTCGTATCAATATTTTTCTAGCGGAGATTAGCAGAACTCACAGGTTTTACTTTTTTCTTTTTCCGGTTTTGGTCCTCGCTCACAGCAAGCATCGCAGCAGAAATGACCATCCTCTTTTCTTATACCCTCTCCCGGTTTGAGCTCTTTATCACAATTTGGGCATGTCTTTACTTTTTCTTCTGTTTCCTCACTGCCCCCAAAAATTCCCATATTAGTTAAATATTAAACAGATAGCCGGTGGCTGTCAAATGAATGCTGTCAACAAACCTAGCGTTAATATATAATAGGTTAGAGGAAGCTGCCGTGAAAGAAACCCAGAATTTTTTTTCCCTGACAAAACAAGAAATTTTTGACCGCTTCACAACAAACGACGAAGGCTTATCGAAACAGGAAGCCGCTACCCGCTTACAAAAGTACGGTCAAAATAAACTTTCGGAAAAAAAGGAAATTTCTTCTTTCGAAATTTTTATCGATCAATTTAAAAACCTTTTAGTAATAATTTTGCTTGCCAGTGCCGCTCTTACCTTTATCGTTTACATTTTTGGAGAAAAAGATCGAGACGACCTAATTGAAGGTGGTTTAATCTTAGCAATCGTAATCATGATTGCGGTTCTTGGTTTCATACAAGAATACCGAGCTGAAAAAGCCATTGAAGCACTGAAAAAACTGCTTGCCTTCAAGGCCAAGGTGATTCGTGAGGGTAGGGAAAAGGAAATTGACACCGTAGATTTGGTACCAGGAGATTTGGTCGTTTTGGAAGAAGGCGAAAAAGTACCAGCTGATATACGCGTTATTGATGTAGCAAGCCTGCAGACTAATGAGGCTTCTCTTACTGGAGAGTCTACGCCAGTAAATAAAATTACTGAAGTTTTGAGTGGTGATTTACAAATAGCCGATCAAAAAAACATGGTGTTTTCGAGTACTGTAATTACGAGCGGCCGTGGTTTAGGAGTAGTTGTTTCTACTGGCGATTCCACCCAAATAGGAAAAATAGCAAGGGTAGTTGCCGAAACAGAGGAGGAAGAAACCCCTATACAAAAACGTCTCGATAAACTCGGTCGTATTTTAGGTTATGGTACTTTGGCAATAAGCACCGTTGTGTTTGTTTTTATCGTCTTTTTCGCCCAAGATTTTTCGCATCTCTCTTTATTAGACAAGCTCCTAAAATCCTTTATTGCCTCGGTGGCTTTAGCTGTAGCGGCAATCCCAGAAGGATTGCCCGCCGTAGTGACAATTTCCCTGGCTTTTGGAACCCAACGCATGCTTAAAAGAAACGCACTAGTAAGAAAATTAACCAGTGTCGAGACGTTGGGGAGCGTCGATGTAATTTGTGCCGATAAAACAGGTACTTTAACAAGCGGTGAAATGACTGTCAGAGAAATTTATTTTGATGGGACAGTTTACAGCGTAACAGGCCATGGATATGAACCAGTCGGGGATTTTCAGTTAGAGGGTAAAAATATAGATCCAAAAAATCTAAATCTTATTCTCAAGGCTGGAAGTTCTTGCAACAACGCGCATCTTGATGAGAGTGGCAAGATACTTGGCGACCCAACCGAAGGGGCTTTAATCGTTGATGCTTACAAAGGCGGGTTTAAAGAAACAGGCAAAAGAATTTATGAGGTGCCATTTAATTCTGAAAGAAAAATGATGAGTGTGGTAGTAGAAGAAAATAAAGATCTTTCAGTATACACAAAGGGGGCACCCGAGATTGTTCTCACCCAATGCACAAAATTAATCAAAAACGGTTCTGAAGTTGTTTTGAATGAAGAAGATAAAAAACAAATTTTGGCGGAAAATGCCAAAATGGCTGCCAAAGCTCTCCGTGTG
>MHCR01000026.1:1063-3344 GCA_001816695.1 Candidatus Woykebacteria bacterium RBG_16_39_9b | reverse complement strand
TAAAGAATCGATAGAAAAAGATCTAATCTTCATTGGTTTGCAAGCCATGATGGATCCTCCAAGAGAAAACATAGGAGAATTAATAAGTAAAGCCACCAAAAGCGGTATCGACGTAGTGATGATTACTGGAGATCACTTGGCAACAGCACAAGCGATTGCGGGTGAGATCGGCATAGTTGGGGAATCAATCGCCGGTAACGAACTTGAGAAAATGAGCGATGAGGAGTTTTCGAAAAAAGTGGAAGCTATAAAAATCTATGCTCGAGTCAATCCGGAACATAAATTTAGAATTGTTGACGCTTTAAAAAAACGCGGCCATCTTGTAGCTATGACTGGCGACGGCGTCAATGATGCGCCAGCTCTTAAAAAGGCAGATATTGGTGTGGCTATGGGCATCACTGGTACTGATGTGGCTAAAGAAGCTAGCGATATGGTTTTGCTGGATGATCAATTTAACACAATTATCGCAGCTATTGAGGAGGGGAGAGGTATTTTTGACAACATCCGTAAATTTGTCAATTATCTTCTTTCCTGCAATGTTGGCGAAGTACTCGTCGTTTTTCTAGCTCTCTTGATATTTAAGGATGTTATTTTGACGGCTGTGATGCTTCTTTGGATAAATATTGTTACTGATGGAATTCCGGCGGTAGCCTTGGGACTAGATCCGGCCGAAAAAGGTATTATTCAGCATTCTCCTAAAAAATTCCAAGAGCAGATCATAAACAAGAGAGTTTGGTTTGAAGTTATCTTTTTTGGAATAGCTTTAACCATCTCCACGTTACTAATTTTCTATCTGAACCTCCCTGAAAGTCTTGATGAAGCTCGAGCTGCTGCCTTTATTGCTATCGTTATTTTTGAGCTGGTCAGGCTAGTAAATATTCGTAGCGATTATAAAATCCCTTGGAGAGATAATCTTCTGCTACCTCTATCGATAATAGCAGCTGTGGCGTTACAATTAGTAATTGTTTATGTACCGGTTTTTTCAAATTGGTTTGAGCTTTCCCCAATCGATGCGTTTGACTGGATTTACATAGCGATAGTGACAGCAATTTTATATATAGCTTTTAGATTTTTTGACAATTTTCTAGACCGTTTTACAGCCTTTACGAATATAAAATCTGGATAAAACCCTTTCTTTATAATTGTTCCATTGATGTGTTATAAATAAGAAAAGTATGATAAATAAACTGCCTTCTTATATCTCAATTGCTTCGATCATATTTATTTTAGCTGCTGAGAAAGTTTTTGCGCATGAAGGCGAGGAAGAGGAGATAGAAACTGCGCTAGTTCCAACTCTGGAAGACACGATTCGTGCTAATTCAATTAAAGTTGTAATTATTGGCTCAATCCTAATTCTTCTCGTTGTCATTTTGACTGTTTTATTCAAAGATAAAGGCGAAGGTGTGAAAAAGCTTATCTTTGCTGGCATTGCAGCCCCTGTGCTAGCAGTAACAATTTTTCTAGTCAGTGCTACCGTTTATCTCAATACAACAAGTAGTAGTGGTGGTCCGGTCCATTGGCATGCTGATTTTGAAATTTGGGATTGTGGTCAAAAATTAGAGCTTGTCGACCCTCAGGGTATTTCGAATAGAGTTGGTTCAGCCACTTTCCACGAGCACAATGACGATAGAATTCATGTAGAAGGAGTAGTTGTAAACAAGGACGAAGCTAGTTTGGAGAGATTTTTTCGATTTATCGGAGGTAGGCTTCATATGGATGGTTTTGAGATTCCTACCAATGAAGGTTTAATAGTCAAAAATAATAATGATCTTTGTTCGGACAAAAAGCCCGGAAAATTGCAGGTTTTTGTCTATAAGATAGTTAATGCAACTACCAATCAAAATTCAAACTTTGTTTATAAGCAAGAGAAGCTAACCGATTTTACCGACTATATACTTTCCCCTTACGGTAACGTACCGCCGGGTGACTGTGTAATAGTCGAATTTAGTCAAGAAAAAGAAAAGACCGATAAACTTTGCGGTAGTTATAAGTTACAGCAGATGAAGGGAAAACTTTATGGGGATTGAAGTTCATTTACCAACTCTTGGTATTGTGGCCGGTACCGCTGCAATTGACAGTATTAATCCCTGCGCCATTGGGGTTTTAATCCTAATGATATCTGTGGTGCTGTCTGGTAAAGGGACTGTTGGTCGGATGCTTCTGCTTGGGGGTTTGTACATCTTCGCTGTTTTTTTAACCTACCTAATCGCGGGTCTAGGCTTAATCTATTTTCTAGCTTCTATACCGCTTTTTGTGACAGAATACCTATCCATTATTGTTG
>MHCR01000026.1:808-1042 GCA_001816695.1 Candidatus Woykebacteria bacterium RBG_16_39_9b | reverse complement strand
AAGACTTCTTCTGGTACGGGCGCGGATTTTCTTTAGGTATACCAGTAGTTTTTACAAAAAAGATTCACCAATTGTCCCAAAACTTAACAGTTCCGGGAGTAATTCTTCTTGGGTCTTTTGTCGCCGGAGTAGAATTGCCATGCACAGGGGCTCCATATCTAGCAATAATTACAATTTTATCGCTCAACTTTAACGCGACTGCCTTTGTGCTTTTAGTTTTATATAACATAATCT
>MHCR01000026.1:328-743 GCA_001816695.1 Candidatus Woykebacteria bacterium RBG_16_39_9b | reverse complement strand
CGTGGTTATATGAGGCTGTTTATCGGTTTACTTCTAATCGCTTTGGGTTGGCTCTTAATTTTAATAGCAAACGGAACCGTTAACTTTGGTTAAATTAGTATGATTCATATTGTTAAAAGACGCGGTCATAAAGAAGAATATGATGAGAGAAAAGTTTATGCTAGCGCTTATGCTGCATGTTTAAACGTGCACCTGGGGGAAATTGAAGCTGAGGAAATTGCAACAAAAATCTCCAACGAGGTGAAAATGTGGATTAGTGAAAAGAAAGAAGTAACCTCTCGAGAACTCTTCGAGAGGATTAAGGAAGAGCTGGCTAAGCATAATAAAGACGCCTCTTTCATGTACGAAACCCATCTAGACGTTTCCTGATACCTCAATTCCAAGTTTATTGACCACTAAGAGTGCGTGTGTTACT
>MHCR01000026.1:0-316 GCA_001816695.1 Candidatus Woykebacteria bacterium RBG_16_39_9b | reverse complement strand
GTGCCTGCCGAATTATTTCTCCTGTTGGCTTCTGCTCTTCTTTTTTTAGCAGCATTACTAGTTTTCTTAGCTTGGTTAGAACACAAAAGTCTTGGGAATAAAGAAAATCTATGGGAGGGGGGTAAAAAACCTGCCGAAGAAAAACTGAACGAGGCGATATTTAGTTCAATTGGTGAGGGCGTTATTTTTGTAAATAAGGAAAGTAAAATAGTTTTTTTTAACAACACTGCGGAAAAACTACTCGGTTACTTATCAATTGAGGCCGTAGGAAAACCATTTGATAAGATTGTTAAATTTAAAGACTCAACAAAACAAT
>MHCR01000025.1:16137-16694 GCA_001816695.1 Candidatus Woykebacteria bacterium RBG_16_39_9b | reverse complement strand
ATAATATTGAAAACGCTTTAGCAGCAATCGCCACTGCAAGCATAATTGGGATTAGTAAAGAAAACATTCAAAAAGTTTTAGGTGAATTTAAAGGACTGGAGAATCGTTTAGAATTGGTACGAGAGTTAGAAAAAGTGTCATATTATAACGATTCATTTTCCACAACGCCAGAAACTGCGATCGCAGCGATTGAAAGTTTTGCTGAACCTACAGTACTAATCTTGGGAGGTAGTAGCAAAAAATCTGATTTTGAAAATCTTGGTAAGAAAATAATTGAAAAAGAAAATATAAAAGCGGTTATTTTAATTGGAGAGGAAGCAAAAAGGATAAAAGACGCAATAATAAAAGCGGGAGAATTTAAAGGAAAAATCATTGAAGGTCCAAAAAATATGAAGGAAATTGTGAGTAGCGCTGTTGCCGAAGCACGCTCTGGGGACGTAATTCTTCTTTCTCCTGCCTGCGCTTCCTTTGATATGTTTAAAAATTATAAGGAACGTGGCAATGAGTTTAAGCAGGTAGTTAATGGACTAACCAGGTCGCAAATATCAAAAAAAAGT
>MHCR01000025.1:10287-15089 GCA_001816695.1 Candidatus Woykebacteria bacterium RBG_16_39_9b | reverse complement strand
CCCTTCCGTTCATTTCTTACGGCGGAAGTTCTTTAGTGACAACAATAGTGGCTTCGGCTATTTTGCTAAATATATCCAGGTACACAAAACCCACAAGTAATAGTTTGAGTTTGTCAAAGAAATAGATTTTTTGTTGTATAATCAAACTTAATTTAAATATGAAAATTGGATTAACTGGCGGACATCTTACTCCAGCTTTAGCAGTAATAGAAGAATTAAAAAGGTATAAAGAAGTAAATCTTTTTTTTGTGGGACGGACAAATACGATGGAGGGTGACCCTTCTCCAAGCCCAGAATCAGTGATAATTCCCAATCTTGGCGTCAAATTCTACTCTATTAAAACCGGTAGATTACAGAGAAAATTCACCAAATTTACCCTTCCAAGCCTGACAAAGATTCCGTTTGGTTTTATTCAGTCGATACTTATATTACTTAAAGAAAAACCGAATTTACTTATCTCATTTGGTAGTTATGTAGCAGTACCTGTTTCCGTCGCGGCTTGGATTTTAAGAATACCAATTTTGACTCATGAGCAGACATTTAAAGGTGGATTGGCTAATAGATTTATATCGAAGGTGGCAAAGAGAATCGCTGTTTCTTGGGAATCTTCAATTAAGCACTTTCCATCAAAGAAGGTTTTTGTGTCCGGTAATCCGGTGAGGGCCGAAATTATTTCGGTAAAAAAGAGAAGAACTAACCGGCCTGTAATTTATGTAACAGGAGGAAATCAAGGTGCTCATATTATAAACGTTATTTTGGCGGAGATCTTATCTAATCTTCTCAAAAAATATGAAGTAGTGCACCAGTGTGGCGGCAGCGAGTCTTATAAAGACTTTGAAATGCTTTACGCTCTATCCTCACAATGGCCGAGAAGGATTAAAAATAGGTATAAATTATCAAAATGGTACAAAACAGCTGAACTTGCTGAAATATTTTCAACAACAGATCTAGTGGTTGGTAGGAGTGGAGCGAACATAGTTAACGAGGTCGCAATTTTAGGTATACCGGCAGTATTTATTCCCCTAGAAATTGCAGCTTATGGAGAACAAATGGATAATGCAAAGGTTTTAGCTGAGAGAGGTGCGGCAATTATTCTTCCAGAAGGACGCTTGACACCTAAAAGGCTTTTAGCGGCAATCGAACTTGTTTTTAAAAATTATAGGGAATATAAGAAAAAGGCAAAAGCAGCAGGTAAATTAATAAATAAAAATGCTGCAAAAATTATGGTCGACGAAGCATTTAGGATGGTTAATGTACCAAAAACCTAAATTATTTTCTCCAAAAAAAAGCCAGAGACCAAAACTAACTGCCCTGAAAATAGTAGAGATCGTTCTGATATTAGTAGTCTTAATTGGTACAATAGCAGTTTTTAGCGGTATTGGAAAAACTTTTGAAAATATTAGTTTTGGAAAAATTAGAAATTTGTTTGCTCCCCAAGTACCGGTTGACATTAATACACAAGAAGATACAACTAGCAATCTGAAGAAAAAACTTGAGAACGAAAATATTTCGGTTAAAGAAATAAAACAATTAAGTTCCGGAGGTTTTGCGGTTGTTATTCAAAACGAGATTATTTTAGAAATAACAGGTGAAAAAGACCTTGATATTCAGGTTAGGGCTTTACAAAATATTTTGGCTAAAGCTAAAATAGAAGAAAGAGAAATAAAAAGAATCGATTTTCGATTTGAGAAAGTTATTGTTGAATATAAATAAATTATTAATCGATTACAAAACGATAAAGTAATCCTAGATTTAGGGTTGCTTTGTGGTTGACAAAAGAAGGATTTGTGGCACGAGAAAAAACGATAGCGGCGATAGATGTAGGTTCTTCAAAAATAGCTACTCTTATTGCAACCTCAAATCGTGAGGGTATCATTACTGTTACTGGTGTTTCTACGGTTCCTTCACGCGGTATTAGAAAAGGTCAGGTGGTTGATATTGATGAAGCTGTAAGTGCAATTGGTGAGGGTTTAGAAGCATCAGAGAGGATGGCGGGATTCTCTATATCTTCGGCGTTTGTAGCGATTGGTGGGGCTCATATATCATCCGTTAACTCAAGAGGGGTTGTTGCTATTTCAGGAGGGGAGAATGAGATTAGCCAGGAAGATGTTAGAAGAGTGGTTGAAGAAGCCCAAGCCGTATCTATCCCTAGTAGCCGTGAGATTATTCATGTGATACCCAGAGAATTTATTGTGGATTCCCAGGAGGGGATAAAAGATCCAGTCGGCATGACGGGAGTTAGATTGGAGGTTGAAACGCATATAATTTCAGGGGCGGCTACTTCAATACGTAATTTGGTTAAGTGTATTCAGCAAGTAGGAATTGATATTGAAGATTTGGTCTTTTCTGGTATGGCTTCATCAATTAGTACTTTAACTGATACGGAAAAAGAATTAGGAGTTGCCCTGATCGATATTGGAGGAGGTACGACTGACGTTACCCTTTTTGTTGACGGATCAATTGCACATTCAGTTGTGATTCCAATTGGAGGGAGAAATATCACAAATGATCTCGCAATTGGTTTGAGAACATCTTTGGAAACAGCAGAAAAAATTAAAATGGCCCTTTCAGATAATGATAGTACTGTTATTTCTGAGGGGGAAAAGAAAGAAAAAAAGGACGATATTTTAGATGTGTCTAAGCTTGGTATAACCGAGGACTTGGGTGTTCTGTCAAGAAAAACTCTTACGGATGGAATAATAAAACCCCGTTTAACAGAGATTTTTACCTTGATAGGTATGGAGATAAAACGTTCAGGTTTTTCTGGTATGTTACCTTCAGGTTTGGTGATGACCGGGGGAGCAGCTGAGACAGTTGGTTTGCAAGTAGTTGGTAAAGAAGTATTAAGGATGGCAGTTCGGATTGCAAAGCCTAGTGGTGTTACAGGTTTAATTGATGAAATCTTGACCCCTGCATATGCCGCATCCGTCGGTCTTCTTGGTTATGGAGAGCATACTGCTAAGATTGAAGGTATGTCGATTCCTATAGTACGCGGAATACCACTAAAGGGGTTTTTGCAAAAATTTGTGGGTTGGGTTAAATCCATCATCTCCTAAATTTCTTATAGAAGCAAACGTGTGAGCGATTGACAGATATGTTAATTTAGTGTTATTGTTTTTCCCACAAGGCAGGCTATGTTAATAAAACCAGAAGTAAATAGGTTTGCTAAGATTAAGGTTATTGGCGTTGGTGGGGGTGGCTGTAATGCACTCAACTCCATGATTTCCTTCCAACAAATTCAAGGCGTAGATTTTATTGGTGTTAATACCGATGCCCAAGCGCTTATGACGTGTCAAGCTCCAGATAAAGTACAAATCGGTGAAAATCTTACCAAAGGTTTAGGTAGTGGTGGTGACCCTGATATTGGCAAGAAAGCTTCTGAAGAATCTGCAGAAAAATTAGAAAGTACAATCAATGGTGCTGACATGGTATTTATTACTGCTGGTATGGGTGGTGGAACTGGAAGTGGTGGTAGTCCTATTATTGCCGATGTAGCAAGAAAAACTGGTGCTCTGACAGTCGCCGTTGTTACAAAGCCGTTTGGTTTTGAAGGTGCCAGACGTCGAATCGTTGCCGAGGAAGCGATTGATAATTTAAAGGATAAAGTTGACACCATGATTGTGATCCCCAACCAACGTTTATTAGATGTTGTGGATAAAAAAATGAGTTTATTAGAATCGTTTAAAGTAGCTGATTCGGTACTGGGTCAAGGTGTTCAGGGAATTTCCGATATAATTGTTTTGCCAGGATTAATAAATGTAGATTTTGCAGATGTTAGAACCATCATGTCACAAGCTGGAAGTGCTTTGATGGGTATTGGTTACGGAACTGGTGAGGGTAGGGCGTCTGCAGCGGCTCGAAGCGCTATTGCATCTCCTTTACTTGAAGTGTCAATTGAGGGTGCAAAAGGAGTTTTGTTCAACGTAACCGGTGGTGCAGATATTTCGATGTATGAGGTTGATGAGGCTGCCAAGATCATTTCATCAGCTGCTGATACTGATGCAAATATAATATTTGGTGCTTCTATCGACGAATCTATGATAGATCAGGTAAAGATAACCGTTATTGCTACTGGTTTCTCTGAAGATAAAATTCGGTCTATTGAAAGTAAAGAAGCCCTTGAAGCTCTACCAGATATGGCGGTAAGGGAAGGAAATGGAGAGAAAAGCGGAGAAGAGCAAGACGAGTATGACATCCCAGCCTTCCTACGACAAAGATAGTCCGTCTTTTAAGTCTCAGTTTAAAATTATCTAGAAACAATTTGCTACTTGACAGTTTTTTGTTTGGTTAGTTATCATTAAGGTGGGCCCCTAGAAAGGTGTGACCCGGTCCCCTCTAAGAGGGGTTTTTTAATGGTTAAAAAGGCAGGCACAAAATACATTTTCATTTCTGGTGGTGTAATTTCCGGGATAGGAAAAGGGATAACCACTGCATCACTTTCCGCTATTCTGCAAGCAAAAGGTTTCAAGGTTTCTCCAGTAAAAATTGATATGTATTTAAATGTTGATGCTGGTACAATCCGTCCACAAGAACACGGTGAGGTGTTTGTTACAGATGACGGTATTGAGACCGATCAAGATTTGGGTCACTATGAACGATTTTTAGATGTATCTCTCAATCGTGCCAATTATATTACAACAGGTCAGGTTTACTTTGAGGTCATAAAAAAAGAAAGGGCCTTTGAATACGATGGTGAAGATGTCGAAGCAATCCCCCATATCACAGATGAGATTATCCGTCGTGTAAAAGAAGCAGGTAAGGCTCGTGATGCTGATTTTGTTCTTGTTGAGCTAGGGGGCACG
>MHCR01000025.1:3997-10275 GCA_001816695.1 Candidatus Woykebacteria bacterium RBG_16_39_9b | reverse complement strand
CAAAATATGCTCTTTTTCGAAGCTAGCCGGATTATGGAATTGAAAAATCCAGGTAATACTTTGCACATACACGTTGCATATTTGCCAATACCTGACCACTTAGGTGAAATGAAATCCAAACCTGTTCAACAATCAGTAAGGACACTCAATTCTTTAGGAATACAACCAAATATTATTGTTGGTCGCTCGGAACTACCTTTAGACAAACGCCGAAAAGAAAGGTTGGCGCTATTTTGTAATGTTGCCGGCGAGGATGTAATTTCCAATCCGGACGTTAACACAATTTATAAGGTGCCACTTGTTTTAAACCGTCAAAATATTGGCGATCGTGTACTTGACAAGTTTGAACTAAAAAGCCGTAAACAAGATCTAAATGATTGGCAAAATTTGGTTTCAAACATAGAAAATGCAAATCGGGAGTTAAAAATCGCTGTGGTCGGTAAATACTTTTCGACTGGTGATTTTCAACTAGAAGATGTATATGTTTCTGTAATTGAAGCAATTAAGCATGCTTCTTGGGAAGAGAAGGCACGACCAAAACTTTTTTGGATAGACAGCGATGAATTTGAGAAAGGTAAGAGTGTTGAACAGATTCTGAAAAGTATGGATGGTATAGTAGTTCCTGGTGGTTTTGGAGGCCGAGGGATAGAAGGGATAATCAAGGCGATCGAGTATGCCAGGAGAAGCAAAAAGCCATATCTAGGCTTGTGTTATGGAATGCAATTAGCAACTGTTGAATTTGCTCGAAATGTAGCAGATTTACCTCATGCTCATACAACGGAAATAAATCCGGATACGCCACATCCTGTAATTCATGTGATGGCCGAGCAAGAGAAACTTTTAATTGGGCGAGAGTATGGCGGTACGATGCGTTTGGGTTCTTTTCCCTGTAAGCTAATCAAGGGGACAGTATCACAGAAATCATACGGGCTTTTTGAAATTAACGAGCGGCATCGGCACAGGTATGAATTTAACAATAAATATCGAGAAAAATTAGTAAAGAGCGGGTTAGTTATTTCAGGTACAAGTCCAAATGATAGGCTTGTGGAAATGATTGAACTTGCAGATCATCCTTTTTTTGTCGGAACCCAATTTCATCCTGAATTTAAATCACGACCGCTTCGAGCTCATCCATTATACCGAGCGTTCGTAAACGCCTGCTTAAAGAGTGGAAGAAATTACAAATGAACTCCCTGCGGAGGGCAACACAGGGAGTTCGTAGATTTGTGTAGATAACTTGTTAGACTAAAACTAACAAAAACATACAATATTGTTATCACAATTAGATTCAATCGTCAACAGCCAAGCGAGAGTAAATTATAGTAAGATATACGATGTTATACTATTGAAGTCTCTTTAAAATCTGGAAAGGTTAGTTTTTGCAGCTCGACGCCTCTTTTATTTCCCTCTTCAATTATTTTGATAATTGAATGAACTCCAGCTAGGTTTATACCCTTCTTGTTGGTCAAAAACCTAATAAAGCGCAGTTTTCGAATATCTTTTTGCGAAAAACGCCGCCTATTTGTTTTTGTGCGATATGGTATTACAAGCTTTTCAGCTTCGTATATCATTAACGTTCTAGGGTGAACACCCATTATTTCGGCAGCGACAGAAAGGGTAAAAAGAGGTTTATCGGCTACATCCATAGTTCATTAAAATACTACAATCATGATGTATTATCAAGATATAATAATATAGTAAATTTGGACTAAATTCCATAATTTGCCGCTTGTTTGTTGCATTTGTTAACCCGTTTTTTATAATATAACAAGGTAAATAGTTGTGTAGTTAATTCTAAACCTGTAAAAACAGGTTTTTAGTTAATAGTGGGCAATACACAATTAGAGAAGTCCGTGTCATACGGACTTCTTTCGTTTAACATTCAACTAACCACTTGACAAAATTCCATTTAAAAGTTACATTAAAATTGTAAGTTTTAGTTATACTACCATTTTTATATTTATTCTGCCCAATTAAGGAACTTATCTCATCTAAGACTTTCCTGCCCGGAGGAGGTGAAAAAAAGTAAACAGTTCGCAGTGAGTAGATGGCAATAGTTGACTTTCTACTAACTGATAATTGTTAATTTTAATTATGGTCATGACTACAGAAGAGGCAGGAAGAAGAGGAGGACTGGCTGTAAAAAAGAAATATGGACCCTCATTTTACTCTGAAATTGGCAGAAAAGGAGGTCAGGTAACAAAGAAAAATTATGGAGCAGATTTCTACTCCAAGATCGGGGAACGTGGGGGCGACGCTGTTAAAAGGCTTCACGGACCAACCTTTTACTCCGAAATTGGTCGAAGAGGTGGTAGGAACCGAGCCAGAAAACAGATGAAATTTGAGTTTTAGTCTATAGGAAACAGATGCCCTCTTGCTTTCTATAGAACACTCCCCGTTCTAACGGGGAGAGGATTAATTTTAAATATTATGGAAAATCGCTTGAGAAGCAGGCGATTTTCTGGTTTAATGAAGACTAATTATGTTTAAACCTGTTACTCCTAGGGTAAGTTTTCCAAAACTGGAAGAAGAAATCTTGAGGTTTTGGCAAAAAGAAGGCATATTTAAGAAATCTCTTGAGCGAAATAAAGGTAAAAAGGGTTTTATTTTTTATGAAGGACCTCCCACTGCAAACGGCAAGCCTGGTACTCACCATGTTTTAGCCCGCTCATTTAAGGATATTGTTTGTCGGCTTAAAACAATGCAAGGTTTTTTGGTCGAGAGAAAGGGCGGTTGGGATACACATGGTTTACCCGTAGAACTGGAAGTTGAAAAGCAACTTGGGATAAGCGGCAAACAAGATATACTGAGTTTAAAAAGCGATCCCAAGAAATCAGATTTAGAAAACCAAGTAGACTCAATCGAGCATTTTAACAAACTATGTCGGGAAAATGTCTTTAAATATGTCGAAGACTGGAAAGAAATTACTGATAGAGTTGGTTTCTGGATCGATATGGATCGCTCTTACGTCACGCTTGATAACAGCTACATCGAAAGCGTTTGGTGGGCATTGAAAAAGATCTGGGAGAAAGGTTTACTGGTCCAAGATTATAAAGTAGCCCCTTATTGTCCTCGTTGCGGCACTCCTCTTTCTTCTCATGAAGTTGCCTTGGGATATAAAAATAATGTTCCGGATCCTTCCGTATACGTTAAGTTTGAATTGGTTAATGAGCCTGGAACATTTTTCCTTGTCTGGACGACTACTCCTTGGACACTTCCGGGAAATGTTGCTTTGGCTGTAGGCGAAGGGATCAAGTACGCGAAGATAAAAGTTGGAAAAGACAAACTGATTTTAGCCAAGTCGAGGATAAATGAAATAATTAGAGAGTCGTATGAGTTGGAAAAAGATCTGACAGCAAAGGATTTGGTTGGTAAGTCTTATAAACCGCTTTATCAGTTTTTTAAATACGATAAGAAAGCCCATTATGTAGTCGAGGCAGCTTTTGCGACTGAAGATGAGGGTACTGGAATTGTTCACACCGCAGTGATGTACGGAGAGGAAGATTTCGAGCTTGGTAAGAAATTGGATCTTCCAATGAAGCATTTAGTGAATAACAAGGGAGAGTTCGTACCTGAGGCTGGGTCTTTTGCTGGTAAGTTTGTGAAGAAAGCGGATAAGGATATCACTACCGATTTAGAAAAAGAAGGACTTCTCTATAAATCTGAAACTATTAAGCATACCTATCCTTTCTGCTGGCGTTGCGAGACCCCCCTTCTTTATTACGCACTAGAATCTTGGTTTATCAAAACGACCGCTGTTAAAGACAAACTTATTAAAAACAATCAGAAAATTAATTGGGTACCATCTCATGTAAAGAAAGGTAGAATGGGAGAGTGGTTAGAAAGTCTTAAGGATTGGAATTTATCAAGAAATAGATTTTGGGGGACTCCTTTGCCTGTTTGGAAATGTCCAAAAGGACATATTAAAGTGGTTGGTAGCGCCAAGGAAATCGGTTTAGATATTAGTAGTAAAGAGCTGGATTTACATAGGCCATTTATCGATCAAGTACCTGTGATTTGTGGAGAATGTAAAGAAAAAATGTTTAGAGTTTCGGAGGTGATAGATGTCTGGTTTGATTCAGGATCTATGCCTTTTGCCCAGTGGCATTACCCATTTGAAAATGATCAAACGTTCAAAGATTGGTATCCAGCCGATTATATTTGTGAAGCGATGGATCAAACGAGGGGGTGGTTTTATACTTTGCTCGCTATAGCGACGTTATTGGAGAAAGCGGGGGAAGTAAAGGAAGGATATCCTTACAAAAACGTGATTAGTCTTGGTCTTGTTTTGGATGAAAGAGGCCAAAAAATGAGTAAAAGCCGTGGTAACGTGGTTGATCCTTGGGAGGTTATAAATGTTGCCGGAGCGGACGCTATGAGATGGTACTTTTTCTCTTCGACAGGTGCGGGTAACGAATATCGTTTTTCAGTTCGGCTGGTTGAAGACATGATTAAGAGATTTCTCCTGATTCTTTGGAATTCTTATGTCTTTTTCACTACTTACGCCAATATTGACAATTGGAAGCCTGGTAAAGAAACGACGAAGAAAGAAAATATGTTGGATGGTTGGATACTTTCTGAACTGGATAGGTTGGTTGAAAAAGTTTCTTCGGATTTAAATCATTACAGTGTGACCGCTGCTAGCCGACGAATAGAAGATTTCGTAGTAAACAGACTTTCTACTTGGTACTTACGTCGAAGTCGGGATAAAGTAGGTCCTGCTCGACAAGATTCGGAAACTAAAGAAGGCTTCTATCAAACCACTTATGAGGTTCTAACTGTATTGACCAAGCTACTTGCTCCTTTTACACCATTTATAAGCGAAAAAATATACAAAGGATTAACCTCATCTTTATCTGTTCACCTAGAAGAGTGGCCAAAGTCAAAGAAGCGATATAGGGCAGAATATGAAGAGTTAATGGGAAAAGCAAGACTGATTGCTACTCTTGGACACGCTAAGCGAAAAGAGGCTAAGATCAAAGTGCGGCAACCCCTAAAAAAAATCTTTCTACCATCGGAATATGAAATACCGAAAGATTATTTGGATCTTGCCTTGGACGAGTTAAATATTAAAGAAGCAGAATTTACAAAGGCTAAAGAAATATCGCTTGATACTAAGATCACGAAGGATCTTGAAGCGGAGGGTAGGGCAAGAGAACTTATTCGGGAGGTGCAGGAAGCTAGAAAAAAGGCCGGTGTGTCTTTTGACGAAAAGGTAGAGGTGTATCTTCCTTCCTGGCCAAAAAAATATGAAGAATTGATTAAAAAAGAAACTTTAGCCGATAAAATTGTTAAGGAAAAAGAGCTGAGAGTTGTGGAAGCCAGAAAATGATTGAGTATTTTAAAAAAATCGATTGGTTTCTTTTTGCCCCAGTTTTGCTTTTGACAGCAATTGGGGTTTTAATGATTTATAGCACTTCTGCTGTTGGTAGCGAGAAAGAATCCCTGTTTATTAGACAAATTTTTTACGCTGGTTTCGGTATAGCGATTTTTTTGCTTGCCGGACGAATTGATCTTAAATTTCTTAAGCAATTCTCTTTGATTCTTTATGTAGCATCGGTTGTTCTGCTTATTATCACTTTATTCATTGGTTTGGAAACTAAAGGTGCTGTTCGTTGGATCGATTTAGGTTTTATAACTATACAATCTTCAGAAATTGCTAAACCAGTTTTAGTTTTAACACTGGCAAGTTTCTTTCATAATTATCCGGCCAAATATTTCCGTAATGTTATTCTATCTTTTTTGATCTTTGCTGTTCCTACACTTTTAGTGTTTCGGCAGCCGGATTTGGGAAACACAATTGTGTTAACTTTTATTTGGGGCTCTATGGTTCTTGCTTCAGGAATTAACTTTAAGGTATTGTTGGGATTAGTTGGTGCTGGCATTTTATTGTTACCGCTGGGTTGGAATTTCTTAGCAGACTACCAAAAAAATCGCCTTTTATCTTTCTTAAATCCAGAAATTGATCCCAGAGGTACAAGCTACAATTTAGTTCAATCAATAATTGCAGTTGGCAGCGGACAATTCACTGGCAAAGGTTTTGGTCGCGGTACACAAAGTCAGCTTAATTTTTTACCCGAGCAAAGTACCGATTTCATTTTTGCCACCACCGCAGAAGAGCTTGGATTTATCGGAGTATTTATAATGGTTGCACTTTTTGTTGTCCTGATCCTTAGAATTTTATCTATTTCAGAAAAAAGTAAAGATACCTACTATACACTGGTAGGTTTAGGTGTGGCAAGTTTTATAATTGTGCAGATCTTCATCAACATGGGAAT
>MHCR01000025.1:0-3822 GCA_001816695.1 Candidatus Woykebacteria bacterium RBG_16_39_9b | reverse complement strand
TATAAGTTTATATGAAATACGCTGTTTTAAAAATAGGTGGCAAGCAGTATAAAGCATCCGAGGGGGACCAATTATTAGTCGAGAAAATAGATAAGAACGAAAACGAACCGGTAGATTTTAAAGAAGTTTTATTGTTGGTTGATGATTCTAAAGTGGACGTTGGTACGCCTTTTCTAAACGCTTCAGTGAAAGGAAAAGTTCTCACTCAGGAAAAAGCTCAAAAAGTACAGGTTTTTAGATATAAATCAAAGACTGGATATCACAAAAAAACTGGCCACAGGCAAAAACTAACAAAGGTTTTAATTGAAAAGATTTCAAAAGGAAGTAAATAATGGCTCACAAAAAAGCTGGAGGATCTAAAGCACGTCAAGGTGGTAAAGCAATTGGGAAAAGACTTGGTTTTAAGATTTATGGTGGCGAGTCCGCAAAAACAGGACAAATAATTCTTAGGCAAAGAGGTACTCGTTTTCACCCTGGCGTTGGAAGTAGCTTAGGTCGTGATCAGACTATCTTTGCTGCAAAAGATGGTGTAATTTCTGTGAGAACAAAATTGGGTAGAAAATACATTGATATCGTAGAAAATAATGATCCAAAGAAAGGATAATATGGCCGAGACAGACACATCTGTTGAAATTGATATCGACGCTCTTCAACCTAATCCTCTTCAACCAAGGGGCCAGATATTACCAGACAGTTTGGTAGAGCTAGCAGAATCAATTCGCGAGCATGGTATTATTGAGCCTCTTGTTGTAGCTAAAACTCCAGCTGGTTATCAAATAATTGCCGGTGAACGACGTTGGCGAGCGGCAAAACTGGCTGGGTCAGCAAGAGTTCCAGTTATAATCAAAGAAACTTCTCCTCAAGGTATGCTTGAAATGGCCATTGTAGAAAATGTTCAACGTGTAGATTTGAATCCACTTGAGAGAGCACAAGCGTACAGGAAATTGATTGATGAGTTTGGTTTGGCTGCAACTGAAGTTGGTCAAAGGGTTGGCAAGAGTGGGCCATATATATCTAATACGTTAAGATTACTAGATTTACCAGACGCTCTTAAAGATGGACTTCTGTCAGGCACAGTTACTGAGGGGCATGCTAAAGCACTGCTGGGTTTGGAGAGTGTTGACCTTATGATCAAAGGATACAAACAGATATTACATGAGAACCTGGGTGTTCGAGCTGTTGAAGAAATGGTTCGTAGGATGAAATCTAAGGAAAACATTTCTCCAAAAACAAATAGAGAATATGCACATACAGAAGACGTTGCTAAAATGGAAGAAGAAATTGCAACTTCAACTGGATGCACCGTCAGATTACTTAGATCCTCTAAAGGGGGAAGATTACTTCTTATATTTAAAACAGACGAACAACTCCAAGCTTTACACAGAAAGCTTACGGGTTAAAATTAATGTGTTTTATAAATGAAATAGAGGAGAGGGGCCAGTATCTTAGCCAAGCCTTTCCAACTATTAATTCTTTTGAAACTCCACCCCATTCTCTGGAATCAGAACTGTGAGTTCTGTTATCACCTAACACCAAATAGCTCTTATCATCCAAAGTTAATATTTGACCCTCTTTAAGCAAATTTCCGCTATCATTTGGCCCAACCGTTTCATACGGCTCCTGCAAAACAACACCTTTGGGATTTTTATCGTTATAAATTATTATTTTGCCGTCTTTAATACTTATTTTCTCTCCTGGTAAGCCAATAATTCTTTTTATAAAATCGAGGTTTTGATTTGGCGGAGCCCGGAAAATAACAACATCTCCTCTCTTTGGGTCTCCAAACCGATAAGAGATTTTATCGGTAAGGATATATTCACCATCATGAAAATTTGGTTCCATAGAGGCTCCTTTAACCTGGTGGGGTTGCAATAAAAATAAATAAACAACAACAAAAATTGCGGCCGCAATAACGACCGTTTCGATTATATCGACAATGTATTCCCAAAGTGAGGAGGACTTTCCCATAAGGATGATATTTAGTATATAGTAGGTTCAGTTTGCTCCGCAAGACCTATTTCGTTATAATTTGTCTGCGCTTTCCTTGATAATCTCAGTACATAAGATGTTTTATTGGACTCGTAGCTCAGTTGGTTAGAGCGTTCGGTTCACATCCGAAAGGTCGGAGGTTCAAATCCCCCCGGGTCCACCACAAAAGATCATTGCTACAAGGCTTGCCATCTGTTATATAATAGGAAATGGCGGCTAGATTTCGCGGACTGGCATTAACATTTGATGATATCCTTCTTGAGCCTTCTGCTTCATCGGTAATACCGTCTGAAGTTAAAGTTTCTACCAATCTAACTAAAAAAATAAAATTAAATGTTCCATTAATTTCTGCCGCAATGGATACAGTGACTGAATCTTCTATGGCTATTTCAATGGCGAAGATGGGTGGGATAGGTGTAATTCATAGAAATCTTACAATTGATGACCAAGCTGGTCAGGTGAGGAAGGTAAAACGAAGTGAAAGTGGTGTTATTACCGATCCTATCACTCTTTCTCCACAAGCAACTCTTGAAGAGGCGAATATGTTGATGAGCGAACATAATATTTCGGGTATCCCGGTTGTCAACGACCATCGTTTGAAGGGTATAGTTACAGAACGTGATTTGAGGTTAGAGACAAATCTTTCAAAAAAGGTGGAGGAAGTAATGACAAAATCACAAGTCATAACCACAAAAGTCGGAACCACCTTGCCTCAAGCGGAAAAAATTCTAAAAAAGTATAAAATAGAGAAGCTTCCAGTAGTAGATAAGAAAGGACAATTAAAAGGTTTAATTACTTGGAAGGATCTTTCGAAAATAAAGATGTATCCAGCGGCCAGCAAGGATGAGAACGGCCGCTTTTTAGTTGCGGCGGCCATTGGAGTCGGAAACGACATGTTGCAAAGATCAACAGCTTTGGTTGCGGCTGGTGTGGATATATTGATTGTTGATACGTCTCATGCTCATCACAAGAACATTCTAAAAGCAGTGCCGCTACTTAGAAAGGCTTTTCCAAATAAAGAACTTATTGTTGGAAATGTTGCCACAGCGTCTGCAACAGCGGCGTTAATAAAGTTAGGTGCGGATGCTGTCAAAGTAGGTATTGGCAGCGGGTCAATTTGCACGACAAGAGATGTAGCCGCTGTTGGAGTACCCCAATTCACCGCTATTTTAGAATGCTCAAAGGCAGCAAAGAATAGCCGCGTACCAATGATAGCTGATGGTGGGATCGTTTTTCCAGCCGATATAGTAAAGGCTTTAGCAGCTGGAGCAAGTAGTGTGATGCTTGGCTCCTTATTGGCTGGTACAGACGAGGCACCGGGAGATATTATTATTTCTTCAGATGGGCGTCGTTATAAAAAATACAGAGGTATGGGTTCTTACGAGGCGATTAAGGTGCGAGGCAACGATCGTTATTTTCAAAAAGAAGTGCCAGAAGGGGTCTCGGGAAAAGTACCTTATAAAGGTTCAGTGTCTGGTGTTGTAAAAAAACTGGTGGCGTCGTTGCGTACGGCAATGGGTTATTATGGTGCAAACGAAATTCACGATCTTTGCAATACTCAATATTGGCAAATTACCGGTGCAGGGATGAAAGAAAGTCACCCACACACCGTTATTACCGATGCTGACGAAGAAACCTTCCACTAATTAATAAAAAATAGTATAATCCCATCTTTATGGAAAAAAAGAAAGTTGCGCTAAAGGTGGATAGACTGGCCAAAAAATATGAAGATGTTTTGGCGGTAAATAATATATCTTTCGAGGTGGAAGAAGGGGAGATTTTTGGACTTCTTGGTCCAAATGGAGCTGGGAAAACTACCACCTTAGAAATAAT
>MHCR01000024.1:2572-13663 GCA_001816695.1 Candidatus Woykebacteria bacterium RBG_16_39_9b | reverse complement strand
CGAAGGTGATGGCGCCGAACCAGCTTACCGCTACGAATACGTTTGCCGCCAGCAACCGACTAAGCCGTCGGTTTTGAAGGATCAGTCGTATCCCGCCTCCCTGAGACTTTGGTAGTGGGTGCTCCTTTGCGAAGAATAACGCTACACTCAAGACTGTCATACCTGCACCAGCCAGGGAAAACCAACGGAAGGCTATGTGCCAATCTCCTCCACCAGCCCAGTGGTTAGTGAGCGGTATGCCGACCATGGACGATAGGGCTGTACCGATGAGGATCCACTGATTGCCGAATCCGAGCCTCTCACGAGGCAAGTAGTGGGCTAGTGCTACCCATGCGGCTGGGTAAATTATCCCATCAGCCAGTCCGTTGAAGACACGAAATGCCATAAGCATTTCGTAATCGTCGGTTCTGCTGGCAAGATAGGAGCCAAGGGTTAGCGATCCCAAGCCGAACAAGATAATAAACTTTGGGGGTACCAGAGCACCTCGTTGGTTGTAAACCAGCAAAGCACCTACAGCTGCTCCTGCCGAGACTGTGACCAGTTGGGCCGCTGCACCCAAACTAATTCCCAAATCCACCGCGATGTACGGTTGGAGGGGAGAGGGAAGCAGCAGATTCCAATAGGCTACACCTACAGCGAGGATTAGGATGACCAGAGGCCATTCGTTCCTTCGCATATCTCTCCTCCCAGATGTTTACTTGGTGGGCAAATGCCCATGTGCGATAGTTGAAATTGTACCACGAAACTACGGGTCTTTCAACCTATAGTTGGGGTATTTGCATCAAAATCCTGGGATTCATATACTGCGGCGACAAGAGTGCAGGTGGGTTTATCTTTTACTTCCGCGGAGGAAACTAATTTTTTAAAATTCCTTTTATCAAAAGGGTATCCCCTGTGTTTGCAAAGATCACGGACAGTAGCCTCGATCTTTTTTGACACATTCTCCTCCGCCTCCCTTGAATTTAGTCGCTCAATCATATCTGTATGCTCGGCAAATATGCCGCGACCATCTTTGATTTGATACCAGCCTATTCCAGCAGCAATAGAGCGACCCATTATATCGGTGCGGATTTCAGCCAAAACCGTGTAAAGTTTCTTACCATGCTCGGTTGGCGCATTTTTCCATTTGCGTACCACTACTTTACTACTCGGCGGTATTACCGAGGAAAGCTTTATAATATTGTAGTTGTGTATCCCGGCAGCCTTTAGGGCTGCGTCAAACGCAGAGAGAGTGGTATTTCCCGTTCCACTCCCTGCCGTCACAGTTATTTTCATATTTATTTATACCTATATTATATCCCAGAGTCTCAAGCGGGAACAAGGCGGAGTGTTAATTTAGGAAATCACGGTGCCTCCAAAGGTTTTTCCTTTCTAGTAGCTTCAATACCATAGCCTCAAGCCCGGGGCTTGAATTCAGAGGTTTAAGAAATGACGGTGCCGAGGAAGGGTTTATCAAGGAGGAAGTTTTCGAAATTCTTCAAATCTCTTCCATCCATAATCACAACTCTAATACCCGCCTCCTGGGCTTCTTTGCTGGCAATTGGATCAAAGGGTAAATTATCGCCCGGTTTCCAAACATTTCCAACTATTTTTCTAAAATTAGTCCAACTAATTTCTTTTAAGGGTTTAGCGTCAGAAAATTTATTTGGGTCTTTATCATAAACAAAGGGTACGTTTGAAAGATTGATTACCATGTCCATGCCGTAAAGCTTTGCGAAAGAGACCGTGTCAAAATCGGTTGAGTGCCCAGGTTTCCAGCCAGCCGCCACTACTATTGGTTCTGGTATTTCTTCCCTTTCTGAATAATGAGTAAGAACTTTTAAGTGAGCGTGTTTTCGAAAAATGGTTCGCAAAAGATGGGCGTTGAGGTGAGTGGAATGAATCCCGATCCAGTCTACGTCTTCGTCTGAGATTGGGCCAATTTCTCTTGCGGCTTGTTGATAAACTCTTGTGGTTTTTCCGCCACCGGCAACAATCAAAAACTTATTTCCTTTGGCCACAAACTTAAGGATTATGTCACGAAACTCTTTTAAAAATTTATAATCAACTGTGGTTGGAACAATTAGAGAGCCACCGAGCGAAATAACAGTTCTTTCCTTCATCTAAAAATTAATCTTAACTTAAATGGTTGGGAATAAGCAACCTTGAAAAAGAAGCTCATTTGTGCTATAACCTATAGCCAAAGTCTGTATTAGCACGAAGGAGGACACGTTGCCCACTCGACCCACCAACCCGCAAGTGGTTCGTAGAGGGGATGTGGTGAGGATAACAGCTGTTCAGCTAAAAATTTTCGAAGACAGAAGAGAGGCTCTGGAGAAACAGCTGGAGGATGCTCAAGCGGAGATCACTGAACTGGTAGGTTCTTCGGTGAATCGGCGGGAACACGATCCAACCAGGGCTCGACGAGAAGTAGACAGAGATCAATACAAAGGTGAGCTGGCTTATATTGAGCTCACTCTCGCTGCGGCGGAAATCATACCGGAGGGAGGATGTGGAAGTATGGAGGTAACTGTTGGTTCCAAGGTGACCGTCGAATTCATCGAGGGACCGAGCACTGGAGAGGTGTCGACCTACACGATAACCACAGATAGTGATGTCAAAGCGGGATACATTAGCGGCGTGTCCCCACTTGCCCAAGCGATTATGGGTAAGACATGTGAGGATGAGGGGGAGTATACAGTCAAGGATATCACCTACCGGGTGAAAATTCTAAATATCAAATAGAGAGAGAAGTCAAAGGCGTTTCTAATCGAAAGTTTTCGAAAAGGCGCCTTTTCTTTTTAGCAAATTTGCAATTTATCTTCTAAATTGGGTATTATAGAGCCTATATATGGAGGGCAAATTTACTTATCCCCAGCAGTATCAAGAATCCGGTAAGAGAATTGGAGATTCCACAGCCAGCGATATTTTGAACGAGTTTAAAGTAAGGCTTGATAGTGTTTTAGAGAGCTTTCTCTCGATTAAGACAATCGAGGCAGGAGAAATCTCCTCTGAAGCAGCAGGTTTAGTAAATGAAATTGGTCGTTTTACCAGGAACGGGGGAAAACGTGTTCGTCCTCTTTTTGTTTACGCGGGTTACCTATCCTCCGGCGGGTTGGCCCAGGAAGCTATTTTAGTAGCTTCTCTTTCGGTTGAGATGTTGCATACGTTTGCACTAATTCACGACGACATAATAGATAACTCCGATCTTCGCCGCGGACAACCTACCACTCATAAAATGTTCGAAAGTACTCACCAAATCAAAAAATTTAAAGGAAATCCAACTGAATTTGGTTTGTCTGCGGCCATTCTCGCCGGAGATATAGCAGTTTCCTTTGCAAATGAGATTTTAAATGAATCTCCTTTTCCAAATGAACGGATAAGGCGCGCCAAATATTATTTTAATAAAATGAAGCAGGAGGTTGAGATCGGAGAGTATTTAGATGTTGTTAATGGTTATAAACAAGAGGTTAATGAAGATGAAGTTTTGAAAGTTTTGGAATACAAAACTGCTAAATACACAGTTGAGCGGCCGCTTCATATTGGAGCAGCACTTGCAGGAGCGGATCCAGATATTTATAAAGTTTTTACAGCCTACGGTCTTCCTTTTGGACAGGCTTTTCAAATTCAAGATGATATTTTAGGCACTTTTGGTGAAACAAAGAAGATTGGTAAGCCAAACGACTCTGATATAAAAGAAGGCAAAAAAACTATTTTGGTTGTTAAGGCAATGGAGAGAGCTGATCTGGAACAAAAAGCTTTTTTGGCAAAAAATTTAGGCAATAAATTTGCAACGGACCAAGAGATAGGACAAGTAAGAGATATTATTAAAAGGACTGGAGCGCTTTCCTACGCTATGTCTCTTTCCCAACACCTTTTGAACCAAGCTAAACAAGTTGTTTACGAATCTAAAGTTCATCAAGATGGTAAAGAATATTTATTGGCAGCAGTTGATTATTTACAAGCTAGGTTATCGTAATTTTTCTTTCGGTGGGACTCAACGGTGTTATCATTATTTTCATGGCATTTTTAGGTAAGAATTTATCGATTTTTTCTGCCCATTCTATAGCCGAGATCGCCTCTTTATCCTCCAAAAACTCTTGTATTCCGATCGTTTTTAGGTCAGTTGCTTTTTCAATACGATAAAGATCTATGTGATACAAGGTTTTGATTGCAGATTTATGCTGGCCGCTTTCTGCTTTCTGCTCACTAATCTTGTATGGTCTGACAAAAATGAAAGTAGGGGAAAATACTCTTCCCTTATAACCCAAACCTTCTGCTAGCCCTTGGATAAAAGTTGTTTTCCCGGCTCCCAGGTTTCCATAAAAAGCCAAAATCGAGCCAGGATTTAATTTCTTAGAAAATTCCCTAGCTATCTTTTTTGTATTTTCGCTTGAGTTTGAAATGATTTCCATTTGGATAAGGGAATTTTAACAAAAATAGCCACTCCAACCAAGCTTCCTAAAAAGTCGAATCCTATGTCAGAAAAATGAAACTCCCTGGTTGGTACAAAATTCTGGTGAAACTCATCGGTCGCGCCGTACAAGGTGGACAAAAGAACCGAGACAGAAAAACTTTTTGTGGGCAAATAAATAAAAATTGCTAAAGCCCCATATTCAACTATATGAGCAGCTTTTCTAGTCAAAAAATTGCCCGTTGGGTCCGAAGTCGCTTCTAAGTTGGGAATAGCGCTTAGATAAAAAATTATAATTGCCCACAAAATTGCCGGTATCCAAATAAAAAGTTTTTTCATGTCAGATGCATATTAATTATAGACTATTTATTTGAAGCTAGAGTAGATTACTGCTATAATCCCTTCACCAAAGAAGATTAGGGATCCGGGAGGTCGACAAATGCACCGTCTAAAATTTGTAATATTTCTGGTCCCGGTTGCACTCCTTGTTCTCTCTTGCAGTGGTGGAGGAGGTTCTTCGCCTCCAGTAACATCAGAGCATTTGGGTCAAATAGGTTCTCCGGTAGCGATAACCCCCTTGGCGGATGCCAAAGCGGGAAAATGTCCGGAGCAGCCTTCGATCTATGAGGACCGAAGTGATCCTGAGAAGATTGCTTTGGCTAAGGTCTGTGCGATGGCTCTGACAGAGCCTCTTACCGTTACAAGTACTCAGGTTCTTCAGAACGATGGTGATTTCGCCACCATAAGAATTATCGTAATGCGTCGTCCGGAACGCGAATCTCCTACAAAAGAGCAATATGCAGACATTGAGCTAAAGCGGGGCTCTGCTGGTTGGGCCCTTGATCAGTATTCTGTCGAGTTCAAGGACACAGAGGCCCAGAGGTTGTCTAACGAGGCGACTGCTACAGCTAACGCTCAAACTACGGCTGTAGCTGTCGAGCGGGATAGGCAAGAGGCTTTAAGTCTGATTGAAGTAGATTTGCCCCAACAATCTGACCTTCTTTTCCACAATTCTCAAGTAACGTTGCCAATCAGAGTGCACAATAGGCACAGCAAAGATCATTTGGTGCGGTTTCGATCCAAGTTTCGGTTTCCAGATGGCAAGATCTATTCGTTTGAGGAGGAAGATCTGTGGGTGCAGGCCAACTCAACACTGGACGAAACATTAAATATCTACATAAGCGTATTTTGGGATGAGATAATTGATCCAAACACGGGCGAAGAGATCGCCGACTTGAATATTTCACTCACCGAATGGCAGATTATTGTTGAGGGTTTGGAGGGAGAAATCCATAAAGTTAATTGATCCTTACAGCCTTTAAAAGCAGGCTGTTCCTAGCGGTTCAAAAAGAGCCGCTTTTTTATTTGTGGGATTAAGGGATAAACAGCAGCTGCCAGAAAAACTATTCCGCCAAGAAGAATTAGAGTGGTAGATCCAAGCTGTTTAAAGGCGGATTTTTGCTGAAGATTTATAGATGTTGCTCCGCTACTGGCAGAAGAAGTGGTTTCTGAGAAATTAAGATCTCCAAGTGTCTCCTGGCTCGTAGGAGGTATTTCTTCGTTTTGGGCCGTTTTTGAACCTAAGGATTGCCCAGAAGTGTTAGAATTTTTTGGATAGGTTGCCGTGGCGTTTTCGTTAGATTGGGTGAATTTGTTTGGTGATCCTGGAGTCGGAGTTATGGTTAACTGCCAAGCCCCAGAGCTATTTTTGGCAAAAGAAGCGGCTTTCGTCGATTCTTTATATGTATAACTTTCAATAACCTTTCCCTGCGGATCTAAAAGGCGAATTGTGTCGTCAGAGTTATTTAATTTTGAAGAAAAAGAAAAAACCCTATAATTTTTTGGGCCAATTTCAGTGCCGTTTTCAACTGTGTATGGTGAAGATGCACCTTCAACATCATCAATTTTCCATCCTCCCGCATCTACTGCAAAATTATTTGGATTATAAACTTCGGCCCACTCAGAACCTCCATCTGGGTTGGGCATAAATTCCGTCAATGTAATATTACCGGTGTTTGCGCTCGAATCCTGCTTAGGCGGATTGGTGCCGTTTGAAGCTTCCTTGGTTGGGTTTTGATTACCAAACCATTCCTCCTTGCCGTTAGGGATTCTGGAGTAAGATTTGTTTTCAGTTGAAGACGTGTAATTAAATAAATCTATTTCCGCTCCGTTTGTGTCAACCAATTTTATTGTATCACCGCTGTTATTTAATCTGTTCGAAACTTCAAAAACTAAAAAAGTGTTTGGGCCTAGCTTAGTACCGTCTGGGACGGTTTTCATAGGAGAGATTGCAGTGTCTAAAAGTTTCCAGCTACTTATGTCCACCTCCGAGGTGGACATATTGTAAAGCTCGATCCAATCAGCACCAGCGGTTGGTTGGGGGTGTGTTTCATTTAGAACTACGCTGCTGCTCGCGGCAAATATGGGTGTTGTGAAAAAGACAAATAAAAAAAGTATCAAAATGGCAGTGGGCATAGTGAGGAAAGAATACAGATGATAAACTATCGAGTCAATACACCACAATCATAGAGTCAATCCCGTAGCTTCAAGCCCGGGGCTTGAACTTGGAAAGTAGGACGAGTATGATAGGTTTATGCCGGCAAGGGAACCAATATTTTATAAGGGAGGTTATTACCATATTTATTCAAGAGGAATTGAAAAAAGGACTATTTTTCAAGACGACGCAGATTATCGTAGATTCTTAAACAAAGTTAAACTTTACGGCGATAAATATAAAATAAGCGTCTTAGTTTATTGCTTAATGCCTAACCACTACCACCTATTGATAAACCAAAAGACTGATTTAATAGTTTCTTTATTTATCCAAAGATTAAATTTGGCATATTCGATGTATTTCAATAAACGGTATGAGAGGGTTGGTCCCCTTTTTCAAGGCAGGTTTAAGGCTAAATTAATTCAAACTGATGATTATCTATTACATCTTTCCCGATACATACATCTTAATCCAAGGGAGCTGTTGACTGGACGAAAGACTTTGGCTAGTTACACCTGGTCTTCGTATCCCGCTTATGTTGGTTTAAGAAAAAATGATGATTTGACCGAGGACAAAATTATTCTGGATTATTTTTCTAAAAAAGATACAAGAGAAGATTATAGAAAATTTGCGGAGGGTGAGGAAGAGTTTCCTAACGAGCTAGCGGGTCTTATCCTTGAATAGATTTATAAATCGATATAGATTCGCTACCGTAGCTTCAAGCCCGGGGCTTGAGTTGGTGGGATAGTAAAAAGAAAATAAACAAGCCAGCGGGCATGGTGAGGGAAGAATACAAGTGGGAAGTTACTTAGTCAAGATCTATTGGAGATGCCAATATGCAGATATAAAACTGCCACCATGGTCTATCAAAGCTACCTTTATGGGGGAGCTACCGCCACAGGTTATCGTACCCTTATACAGAGTACCGCTTCCCATAGCTTTCACGGCTACGTTATCTGAATCTAAATCAACCAAATCAATTCCTGTGTGGAAGTTGTTCTGATATCGGTATGACCATGGAGTTTTACCATAACCCTGTGTCATAATAGGGTCGCTCATAGGCCAAGAGTAGCCACCAAAACCTGTGGTTCTATAGTATAAGTTGTTGTTGGCATCAAAGGCCAAGATAGTTCTTGGCGAAAGTCTTGACTCTGGATTAATCAAACTGCCACGCAACACATTACCATCAAATCTCGCATTGATGAGAGTTTCTAGATGCAAATGGCTTGCTGTACTACATCCCGGATACCCAGTGCTACCCATAGTTCCCACCCTGGCGCCAGTGCTTATGCGTCCTGCCTTGTAAAGGCCATTTATCGATATCGAACGCTCAACAACGTTTCCTTTGAAAACTATTTCCCCAAGTATTCTCGCTTCGGACTGAGCAGCCGCAAGTAATCTGCTATATCTAGATTCATCATTCTTGGTCGCGGCCAAAAGATTTTCTTTTCCACCTCTTTGAGCAGCAAGGTCGGCTCTTTGGCCAGCAAGTTTTTGTTTTAGACCTTCTTCCTCGGCTTTTTTGTTTTCTAACTCTTGTTTTTGTTTGTTATAGTTTGCTTTTGTATCTCTTAGTTCGAGCAAAAGCGCAACGTCTTGGGCTCTAACATCTTGCGCATAACGGGTTTTTACGATTAAGTCATTGAAATTAGCTGAGCTGCCAATAAATACATCAAGCGGTTGTTTGTAACTTTCCATGTATATGGTTCGCAACCGCTCGTTAGAGACACTTGTTAAATAATTTAAGTCTTGTTCAACATTTTTTAGTTTGCCGCTAAGAACTCCGATGTTATCTTTAAGTTGGGCAATACGGGTCTCAGTTTCTTCAATTTCAAGCTCTCTTAAGTTTATCTGATTTTCAATGTAGGTTATCTGGTACGCTAAAGTTCTTTCTTGACTTTGAGTCTCTGCAATTTTTCTTCTGAGATCGTCCTGTCGTCTAATGTTTTCTTCAAGTTTCTTTTGGTAATCGCTAAAGCTTAAGCCACCCGTCTCGGGAATTTGCGGATAACCATTATGGCTAAGTATGGTTACGGGGTTTATATTGACTGCTATTACCAAAATTATAAATATAAGAAGAATTCTTTTTAACATCAATTAAACCTTTAAATATCGTCTTGTTGCTATATAAGCACCGGTTATGCCAATTAGTATTCCAATTAACATTTCTCCGGCTAATAGTAAGAAAAATATTTTGGTGGGTACTGGAAATAGAGGGATACCGGCGAAGATTTTTTGCAAAACCGGTGAGAACCAAAGAAGTGCTCCCCAAACAGCAGTGGTTGCAAGAATTGCACTTGTCACGCCGTAAAATACTCCTTCAAATATAAAGGGAGTTCGAATATACCATTTAGTAGCCCCCACTAAGCGCATTATTTCTATTTCTTCTTTATGAATTGAAATATTGAGACCAATCACAATCAGGGTGATAAAAAAGGATGTTACTAACAAAAATATCACTAAACCTGCTCCAGCAGTGCGGATGGTACTTGTCCAAGCTATTAGTGTATCTACTATATCCTTTTGAAAGACAACCTCCTCTACGGACTGCTCATTTTTTAGAATTTCAGCTATTGACGATAAATCTTTTACATCAGTTGCAGAAACTTCAAGTGAAGCTGGTAATATGTCAGCAGTTACAAACTCCAGTAGAATCGGCTCATTTTTATTTCTTTCTTTATATATCGCAAGTGCTTCTTCTTTCGAAATATATTTTAATTTGGAAATCTTTCCAGTCTCGTTGAGACTGCTTTTTAAATCATCAATCTGTTCTACTTTTGTGTCGTCTTTGAAAAAGGCGGTTACTTGGGGTCTGGATTCAAAATAGGAAAGTAGAGTGTTTGATCCCGCAAAGATTAAAATAAATCCAGCTAAAGAAAAAAAGGTTAAAAACATTACAAATATTGCCGCAAATGCCTGTTGGGGATTTCTAACTATTCTTTGAGAGGTTGTTTTAGCAAGTCTTGGCAGGGATTTCATATTTTCACCAAATATTGACTAATTCTCCTCCTTTTTGCCCTTTTTATCTTTTGTGTCTTTTACAAGTCTTCCTTCCATTAAATGTATTTTACGGTGAGGCAGACTGGAAGATATATCCATATTGTGGGTTGCCATTATTACTGTTGTACCAAGATCATTTAGTTTTGCGAGAAGTTGCATAATTTCCCAGGCGCTTTGAGGGTCAAGATTACCAGTTGGTTCATCCGCCAAAAGTATTTCAGGGCGAAGAATCATGGCTCTAGCAATAGCTACTTTCTGCGCTTCACCACCAGAAAGCTGTTGAGGAAAATGATCAGCCTTGCCAGCTAAGTTAATTAATTCTAGTACCTCACGTACGTTAGAATCAATTTCGGCATCTCCCAGTCCAACGATTTCCAGCGGGAAAGCAATGTTTTCGTAAACAGTTCTTTGGGGAAGCAGTTTAAAATCTTGAAATACAGTTCCAACTTTCCGTCTCAAGTGAGGGATTAATTGGTCACTTAAATTTGCGATGTCCCATTCATCGACAAAAACTTTGCCTCGGCTGGGGAGTTCTTCACGGATAATGAGCTTTAGAATAGTTGATTTTCCTGCTCCGGAAGGCCCGACAACAAAAACGAATTCCGAATCAGGAATTTCCAAAGATACTTCTGCTATGGCAGGTTGCCCATTATATTGCTTTGTAACTTTGTGAAATGAAATCATTGAGCTTTCCACTTCTTGAATATAAAAAACAATAACAGATTCGAGGCTAAAAAGCAACCAAACTAGAGGTTATTTTTTGCGGCTTTGGCGAAGAATATTAGTTCACCATCCAAAAGTTCATTTAAATCGCCGTCTAAAACCGCGTATGGATCAGAGACTTCCACACCTGTCCGCAAATCTTTAACCATTTTATAAGGGTGCAAAACATAACTGCGTATCTGATTGCCCCATGAAGCAGTTTTAAATTCCCCTTTAAGTTCCCGTTCTTTAGCTTGTTCCTGTTCGGATTGTTTAACTGCGAGTTTGCTGCGGAGTATTTTTAAGGCATTTTCTCTATTTTGCGCCTGAGAACGTTCAGATTGGGCAGTAACGGCTATGCCGGTTGGCTTATGTTTAATTCTTACGGCAGACGCGACTTTTTGCACGTTTTGTCCGCCCGGACCGCTTGCTCTGAAAGCTTCCATCTCGATATCTTCCGGATTTATCTTAACGCTTTCTGTTTCAGGTAAAACAGGTAAAA
>MHCR01000024.1:195-2416 GCA_001816695.1 Candidatus Woykebacteria bacterium RBG_16_39_9b | reverse complement strand
TCGTTTCAGAGAGAAGTGTTGTTTTCCAACCTTTTTTTTCGGCAAAGCGTATATACATTCTTAGAAGCATTTCTGCCCAATCCATGGCTTCAACGCCACCTTGACCAGCATGAATCGAAAGAATCGCACCCAATCTATCGTATTGCCCGGAAAAAAAGGTACTTCTCTCCAAGTCTTTTAGTATTTGACCCAGAAGTTCTATTTCATTTTGAATTTCGGCAAGATCTTTTTTACTCGAAGCAACACTGACCAACTCATTGATGTTTTTTATTTCCCTTTCCGCTGTTTCGACACTTTCAAGATCATTTCTTAACTCGCTTATTTCTCCCATTACTTTTTTTGCTGATTCAATATTTGACCAAAAGTCACTATTTAAGCTTTCTTTCTCAAGAGTAGCGAGCTTTTTTTTAATATTTTCTAAATCTAGACTATTCTTTATTGATTTGATTCTTTCAAGAATGTTTTTAAGCTGAGCTTTTATTTGTTCCATACTAAATTAATTATATCAGTCATCTGATTCAAGCGCAGATATTATCTGCGGTTATATATCGCAAGGAATATATCTGAGAATTCGATTTTTTTAATTAGGGAAATAGCCAAATAAGAGCGATGTGGCTGCAAACCACCTTTGAAGTCAGTGATGTTTAAAATAATACCGATTAACTTCTAACTTCGTAAAGCAAAGCTAGCACCGAACCCCAAACTAAATGGAGTACTAGAGTTAAAAATACTGTTGGGCCTGAAGGGTCTGGATAGGTAGCTTCCTTAAAGAATTCGAAAACCCCTCCTAAAATTAGCATCAAAATCCAAACTAAAGCCCCGAAAATGGCTCCTTTTACAAGGGTTGTGCCAGGTAAAAATGCAGGAAAACCTACATAGGCATAAACGTATGCGAACGCGACACTTGAAACCAACGCTATAACCCAAAAACCAAATTGAGTCGAAGCAAGTTCAAAGACAGGCGCCCAACCGCCGTATGTACCTACGACCGCGCCGGTCAAAAGGCCAACGAGACCAGCACCTAAACCGGCGTTAACAGACTTTGCGTCCATATTATTCACCTCCTTTCAAACACCTCTTAAGTATATTATCGGTCTTTTTGATATTTAGTCAAGGGCCTTGTTGAGTTGAGGTTTTTTGTTGTGCTGGCTTTATAAACCGGCTGACAGATATAAGCACTATAGCAATAACTACCATTACTATAGATGCGACAAAAGCTGGTTGGGTTAGGTCAAAGAAAATTTGTGTAAAAAGTTTTTGAAGAAAAGGAGTAAGTTTTGCAGGAAATTCTTGCGCTCCAATTTGTAAAGTAATTTCTCTTATTTGTGCAGGAACAAGAGTCCGTGAAATATAAAGCGATCCAGCTATTAATACAGAAGGGATAGCCAAAGAAAGTCCCAGCCAATGAAAGATCGAGGATAAAACTGGCAATCGCAACAGGGCAATTGAAGATAGTATTGTCAATGCGGCTATTAATAAAAACAGACTTATTTGGTTATACAGTGATGTAAAATAGCGAATTTGAGCGAATATTGATTTTTCTTGGCCGCTAGAGCTTGACTCTCTAAATATTTGATTGTTAACTTTAAGTTCGAATATGTTATTAAAAGCGCTTTTTTTGGGTTCCACCTCCAAGCCATTTTGAGTGATTATTAATTTGCCGGGTTTGTCTTTTTGAAGTTCAGAGCCAAGTAGTAACAATTCCGCAGAGATTTTATTATCTAGTTGTTTTACTATTTCTTGATCGGTTATGTTAGGAGGTTTACAACTTGGAAATCCTTCTGATTCATTTAGATTTAATTTTTGAAGCTGGGCAATTGTACAAACCTTTGTTTCTTTGACTTTTTTGGCTACCAACAAATCGATACTCTTATTAGCCTTGTCCCAAAGTTCGTTTAATTCTATTTCGACTCTAAAACTATCCGTTTGTGAGGCTAAGTAAGGTAAAACCTGATCGATGATCTTTTCAGTATTTTCTTTAAGATATTCCTCCTGGACAATCTCTTTTATCATTCCTGAAATTTCTGAAGAAGGGATAGGCAGTGGTTTAGATGCGTCTTTCCCAAGTAGATTTTCTACCCCCAACTCTAAACCTTCATTTAAAACAAATGAATAGACCTCGCCTTTTGCTAGTTCATTTTTTACGAAATTTTTGTTAAATAGAGTTAGTCGGAAATTCCAAACAATAATTGTGGTAAGGGCGATGGGAATAAAAATTAAA
>MHCR01000024.1:0-152 GCA_001816695.1 Candidatus Woykebacteria bacterium RBG_16_39_9b | reverse complement strand
GATTTAATTGTAAATTAACTAACCGTATTTAACAAATACTGCCACGGATTTTTTACAAAATTGGCTGATATTATAATTTAGATTTTATGTTGCGGAGCATTTATCAATCCACACTTCTTATACTTAAGACCGCTGCCGCAGGGACAGGGGTC
>MHCR01000023.1:16290-16432 GCA_001816695.1 Candidatus Woykebacteria bacterium RBG_16_39_9b | reverse complement strand
CTACAGAAGCTTTAGAGGAATGGAGGAAGGAACACCGCGGCTTGATGAGGCTGGGTATTGGCGTATTCTTGCTTTTACTTGGTTTTTACATGATTTATTCGCTAAACCCGGTATTTTAATTCCGATTGTCCACGCTTTGGGT
>MHCR01000023.1:11731-16077 GCA_001816695.1 Candidatus Woykebacteria bacterium RBG_16_39_9b | reverse complement strand
GCTCAGGCTGATGTGATTCGAAAGCATGTCCTGCGCACAACTAATGGAAAAACCTTTGCCGAGATGCCGCAGCAAGTAGCTAAACTTGATGCTTCAGGAAGTGCAGTTATCGGTAAGGATGGTAAACCAGAAATGATTCCAAATGCAGCACGAAATATCTGGGTAACTGCTACAACGCTCACAACTGCCCTTAATTTGGGGATCATCGCTTATCTAATTTCGGGACTGACTATTCTTTTTGGTCTGAGTTCTATTTGGGTGGGGGTAGTTTTTGGTGCTTTGAGTAAGAAATATTGAGATGGATCTGACACGTGGTTGTTGAAGGTTTTAGGTTGACGAAGGTTGTATACTAAATTAGAAATTTATGAAAGACTCTTCAGATAAATGGGTTTATTTTGGTATTGGTGCTGTAACCCTTTTAATAATAGCGGTTGCAGTATTTTTTGCTACAAATACTAGCAAACCAAAAGACGTTTCTTCTCAAAATCTGGTTAAAGAGGACAGTAATACACTAGGTAGTAAGGAAGCAAAGGTTGTTATAGTTGAATTTTCTGATTTCGAGTGTCCGGCATGCCGAGCTGCTAACCCAATCGTAAAAGAAATCACAAAGGAATATGGTGATAAGATTTTATTTGCTTATCGGCACTTTCCGCTGGTGGCAACGCACAGATACGCTCTAAAAGCGGCAGAGGCATCTGAGGCGGCTGGGGAGCAGGGTAAATTTTGGGAGTATCAAGATACTTTATTTGAACATCAGGAAAACCTAAAAACAGAAGATCTAAAAAAATATGCACAAGAACTGGGATTAGATATGGAAAAATTCAACGAAGCTCTTGATTCTGGCAAATTTAAAGATAAGGTTACAACCGATTTAGATGACGGCGAAAATGCTGGCGTTAGGGCTACACCTACATTTTTTATTAATGGCGAAAAACATCAGGGTACATTAAATCTTGATGAATTTAGAAAACAAATAGATAAACGTTTAAATGAGTAATTTATCTTTTGTGTTTTCGCTTTACTCTTAATTGTGCCAGGGCCTTTTGTAAATTGGCAGCCGTAACGGCAAATTCTTCTTCTGAAAGTCTTTCACGCTCGGTCAGAGCTTCTTCGGCTCTTTTTCTTGCTTCTTCTGCGGCTCTCTCGTCAATTTCTTCCGGCCTTTGGGCAAGGTCTGTCACTACTGAAACCTTTTTTCCTGTAATTTCCGCGAAACCACCGCCACTTGCTAAAATAGAATATTGATTTCCTTTTTTTAACACTAATTCTCCAGGCAGAAGTTGGGTGACAAGGGGAGTATGGCCGGGGAGAACTGTAATTTCCCCCAATGCCGTCGGCAATGTAACTTGGTCTGCTTCCTCTGAATAGGCTATTTTTTCAGGGGTAACGATTTCAAGTCTCATTTTTTAACCTCTCCCAAAAGACCTTTCATATATTGATCTTCGATCAATGTATGTTCGTCACTTCTTGATTTCATCAAGTGTTCCTCTCATATGTCCCGCTAAAGCGTGACGTATACTTGCTCATTTCTTTGTTACCTCAGAAATATCTCCTCGCATATGGCGACCTTCGGCCGACGTATGGAGGTCACTTATTGACGTCGTCAATCGCTCCCTTCATATAAAATTCTTGTTCTGAAACACTGTCCAGTTCACCATCTAATATTTTTTTAAACCCTTTTACGGTTTCTGCTATCGGTACATATTTCCCAGCGCGACCGGTGAAAGCTTCGGCTACAAACATTGGTTGGGAGAGAAACCGTTGGATTTTCCTGGCGCGAGAAACAAGAAGTTTATCCTCATCCGAAAGTTCCTCAATTCCTAATATAGCAATTATATCTTGGAGTTCCTTATATCTTTGAAGTACCTGCTGAACGCTTCTTGCAACATCATAATGTTCCTTACCAACTATGTTTGGGTCTAAGGCCCTGGAGGTCGAGGCCAAAGGGTCAACTGCTGGGTAAAGCCCTTGCTCGGCGATAGATCGTTCCAGGACAATAGTTGAGTCAAGATGAGCAAAGGTAGTTACGGGTGCTGGATCGGTATAATCGTCCGCTGGGACGTAGATGGCTTGTAGAGAAGTGATGGAACCCTTTTTTGTTGATGTGATTCTTTCTTGCAGTTCACCCATTTCGGAAGCTAGTGTTGGTTGATAACCAACAGCAGAAGGTATTCTTCCAAGTAATGCAGACACCTCACTACCGGCCTGAGTAAAGCGGAAGATGTTATCAATGAAAAGCAACACGTCTTGATTTTTTTCATCTCGGAAATATTCTGCGATTGAGAGACCAGTTAAACCAACACGCAATCTTGCACCGGGCGGTTCATTCATTTGACCAAAAACAAGAGCAGTTTTGTTAATTACACCTGATTCATTAAGTTCTTTATAAAGATCGTTACCTTCACGAGTCCGCTCCCCAACACCCGCAAATACTGAGTAACCCCCATGTTCGGTAGCGATACTACGAATTAGTTCCATTATAATGACAGTTTTTCCAACACCCGCCCCACCAAAAACGCCAATTTTACCACCTTTAATAAAAGGTGCAATAAGATCTATAATTTTAATCCCTGTTTCTAGGATTTCTTGCTTTGTTTCTTGTTCCATAAAAGAGGGTGCCGATCTATGAATAGAGTAGCGTTTTTCTGTTTTTACAGGCCCCTTACCGTCAATTACATCGCCTGTTACGTTTAAAAGCCGTCCCAGTACTTCTTTACCAACTGGTACGGAGATAGATTTTCCTGTATCTATTACTTCTTGACTTCGCTTTAACCCGTCAGTAGGGCCTAAACTAACAGCGCGGATAATACCGTCTCCAAGATGCTGTTGTACCTCTAAAACAACCTTTTGCTTACCTAGAAAGATTTCTAGGGCGCTGTAAATTGAAGGTAGATTTCCTGGTTCAAACCGTACATCTACTACTGGTCCTATTATTTGTGTAATTTTACCTTTATTCATTTTATTAATTATTCTAAAGCAGTAGCAGCTGTGCTTATATCTAATATCTCCTTTGTAATTGCTTCTTGTCTTATTCCGTTATATGTGAGGGTTAAATCATCGACAAGTTCCAATGCATTTTCAGTTGCATTCTTCATTGCAATCATCCGAGCTGAATGTTCACTTGCTTTTTCTTCTAGTAAAATTTGATAAAGCTCCATCAAAATATACTGCGGCAATATGGCCTCCAGTACTATATCTGGATCCGGCTCAAACAGGGGTTCAACTCCTAATTTTTCTTGTTTTACTGATTCTTTTGCTAGTTCTGCAAGAATTTTCTCATCAATTATTGGAAGTAGCTGTCTGACTACAGCGACTTGTTTAAGGGTTGAGATAAACTCTGTGTAAAGAATATGAACTTGGTCAATATTTTTTTTCAAAAATTCCTCAATTACCAAATTTGCAATTGGTCTACACGCGGCGATGTCGGGTTTTTCCGGTAGGGGAAAATCAGCTATCAGTTCTCGATTAGATCTTACAATAAATTGCCGAGCTTTCTTTCCAATAGTAATAAATTTTAATTTTCCTATTAATCTTTCAAGCTCTCTAAATAAATTGCTATTTAAAGATCCGGCTAAACCTCGGTCCGTAGAGAAAAATATTACCGCAGAGGTTTCTCCAACTGTTCTTGCTAAAAGAGGGTGTAAATCCCGGTCAATTCTATTAGCTATTGATCGAATAATATCATTTATTAACTCTGAGTAAGGCTTACCAGAAATGGCTAGATCTTGAGCACGTTTCATTTTTGCAGCTGCCACAAGCTCCATTGCATGAGTGATCTTTGATGTATTTTGTATAGAGTTGGTTCTTGCTCTGATTTCCTTTAGAGAGGCCATGATTAAAATTTAAACCCCTTCTTAAATTCTGAAATAGATTTTTCTAAATCTTTAATAATTTTACTGTCTAAGGACCCTTCTTTAATTATTGTTTTAAGAATATTTGCTTTTCTCGTTTTCATAAAATCTAAAAATCTTACTTCAAACACTTTTAGATTTTCCATCTGGATATCATCAAAATAGCCGTTTGTTACCGCCCAGATAATTACTACTTGTTCTTCAACTGCCATGGGTTTATACTGAGGCTGTTTTAAAACTTCCACTATTCTTTTACCTCTTTCAAGTCTATTTCTGGTTGATTCGTCAAGATCACTACCGAATTGTGCAAAAGATGCCAGTTCCCGGTATTGAGCAAGATCTAGTCTTAAACTTCCGGCAACTCCCTTCATTGCCTTTGTTTGAGCAGCACCTCCTACTCTTGAGACAGACAAACCTACATTTACAGCCGGCCGAACCCCCGAAAAGAATAGATCACTTTCTAAATAGATTTGGCCGTCGGTAATCGAAATCACA
>MHCR01000023.1:0-11649 GCA_001816695.1 Candidatus Woykebacteria bacterium RBG_16_39_9b | reverse complement strand
AAGTCTTGTTTAATTTTGCCGCTCTTTCCAAAAGTCTACTGTGCAGATAAAAAATGTCACCAGGATATGCTTCTCTGCCAGAAGGTCTTCTTAAAGTAAGTGAGAGTTGACGATATGACCAGGCATGCTTAGATAAATCATCGTATATAACTAAAGCGTCTTGGCCTCCATCCATGAAATATTCTCCGATAGCGCAACCGGTATAAGGAGCCACAAAGGACATAGATGCTGGGTCGTCTGCCGAGGCGGCAACTACAACTGTATGATTCATAGCACCATATTTTTCCAGAACATCTACCACCTGGGCGATTTTAGAAGTTTTTTGACCAATCGCTACGTAAATACAATAGACTTTAGAATTTTTTTGATTAACGATAGTATCAATTGTTAAAGCGGTTTTACCCAAACCCCGATCACCAATTATCAATTCTCGTTGACCTCTCCCAATTGGTATCATTGAATCAATAGATTTTAACCCGGTTTGCAATGGTGTATTTACTGATTCGCGGGTTATAACACCAGGCGCAATTTTCTCGATCGGGTAGAATTTTGTGGCTTTAACAGAACCTTTGCCGTCAATTGGGTTACCAAGAGCGTCAACTACTCTGCCTATTAAATTTTCTCCCACTGGAACTGAAAGAATCCTTCCGGTAGTTTTAACCTGATCTCCCTCTTTAAGAAGCTTGTAATCACCAAAAATAACAATCCCGACCATTCCTTCCTCTAGGTTTAGTGCCAAACCATAAAGTTTTTTTGGTAGTTCTACTAACTCATTATATGCTACATCTGAAAGTCCCTCCACCTTAGCGATTCCATCACCTATCTCAACAATGGTACCAACATTTTTGGGCAGAAAAGAAGTTTTTACGTTTTCGAGCTCTTTTTTTATTTCGCTAATTATGTCTGGCATTAACAGTCTCCTTTATTTGGTTTATTTTTTCCGAGATTGATAAGTCCCACTGTGTGTCTCCCAAGCTAATCCGCAACCCACCTAGAAGCGCTTTATTCAATTGGGTCTGAACGGTTAGGCCGGTTTTATAAGAACGTTCAAAATAATTTGTTAAACTCTTAATATAACGCGGATGTAGTTTATCAACTGATTCTATACTCAACGTCTTCTTTGCCAAAAAAGTTCTCATCAGATTTAAATAGATTTTTAAAATAGTCACAACATCTCTTTTATTTGCTCGTTTGATAATTTGAATACTCTTTCTTACTTTGCGGATATCGATTTCTTGATTCGTAAAACTGCTCGAGAATAATTTTTTCGCGATTTTCAAGATTTCTTTTTTGTTAGTTTTCATTTTCTATTTCCTTAATTGCTTCTTGGATCAGTTTTTCCTTGTCGGCCTCCTTTAATGTTTTGGGTACCACTTTTTCCGTTAGAGATGCAACCATAGTGACAATTTGATTGTGCGCATCTGCCACCATTTTTTGCTTTTCTAATTCCAGAGAATCCTGAGTCCTTTTCATGGCATTCTCTATGCTTTGTTTATTTTCAGTTTTTATTTGCTCGCTAAGAATATTTGACTCTTCTTTTGCGTTCTCTATTATGTTTTTGGCTTCTTCGCGAGCCTTGTCTAAAATCTCTTCTTGTTTTTTTGCGGATTCATCAAAACGCTTTTGAATCTCCTCAGATTGATTTATCGATGTCTCTATCCGCCTTTTTCGCTCTTCCAATACTTTAATTATTGGTTTGTATAAAAACCTTTTAAGAACGAGAAGTAGAATTATGAAATTTATTATTTGGGCTGCCAGTAGAATCGGCTGAACCCCAAAGTCTTTTAGAATTTCCATTTTAACCTCTGAAAGCCAACACTAACGCATAAATTGCGATGGCTTCAGCAAAAGCCATACCTAAAAGCATAGCTGGCAAGATTTTACTTTGCGCTTCGGGATTTCTACCAATTGCTTCCATCGCTTTTGCGCCAATAAGACCTATTGCTAAAGCCGGCAACATGCCACCAATTGCTATAACCAAGCCGCCCTGAACTACAAATTCCATAAATACACCCCCTTTCTAATGAGCTGTATGTTTATCAGTTAAGATTACGATAAAAACAAGAGTAAGCATCATAAAGATTGCCGCTTGAACGAAACCTACAATTATTTCCAAAAACAAGAATGGCAGCGGCAAAACAAATGCAAACAGTGATGAGATAGTTACTAAAAGAGCTTCGCCAGCAAAAATATTTCCAAAGAGACGAAAGGACAAAGAAAGTATTTTAGTAAACTCAGCAACGATTTCAAGTAGTCCGACAAATAAATTCACAGGGTTTAAACTAAAATAACGTTTAAGATAGTCGACGACACCTAAAGAAGAAATTGAATAATAATGTGTCATTCCAACTGAAATCAGGGAAAGAGCAAGTGTCACATTAAGATCGCTGTTTACACTACGAAATAATGGAACAAATAAAAGTTTGCCATCATGTGTTTCATTTAACCCAATCGTGTTAAAACCTGGAAGCAAACCCAAATAATTCGCTACTATAATGAAAATAAAAAAAGTGGCTACTATCGGAAAGAATCTTTCAGCTCTTTTTCGATCGGAAAGATTTTCAATAACTGAAAATATGTTTTCGATTACAATTTCTGAAGCGAGTTGAATTCTACTTGTTGGTACCAGTGAGGTTTTTTTTGAAGCCCAGATTGCAAATGAACACAGCACAACGGTGGTGATTAAAGTTGTTAGCAACGTATTTGTTATCGGGAAGAAACCAACGGAAAATATTTTTTCAGCGAATAAAGTAACTTCCATCTAGAGTAATTCCTTAACCTCTCCAAAATAACTTATATATGTTTGTATAAACTTGTCCGAATATTTTTCTGATAACATTATTTTTGCTTTTTTTAAATTTCCGAAATGAGTTTTTTCTGAATCGTTTTTCCCATAGGCACCACAATCTTCGTGATCAAAAATATAAATATCACTGGGATTATGTAAACGTATTGATGTGTCGATATTATCCATAATAGTCTCTAAATTCAATGAGGCGCCCGGAACCGTAATCAAATCGTAACTACCATCCAAACCTCTATTTAATATAAAATCTCTAACTTTAGTTACAAATCGGTAATCAATACAAGAAATCACCAGAGCCTTACACGGATGTGCAGAAAGCATGACGAAATATCTTAACAAAAGGAGGCAATTATGTCTAGTACCTTTCTTGATAAAAAACCTTAATGCACTTATCATATCAGTAAGATGGCTAAAATAACTAAAGTTACCTCTGATCAAATTTTAGACTCAAGAGGAATTCCTACACTTAAAGCAACTGTTTTTCTGGATGATAATTCCATAGGCACTGCCTCTGCACCATCAGGAACATCAGTCGGCCTTAAAGAGGCTAAGGAATTAAGAGATGGCGACCATTCTCAATACAACGGTATGGGGGTCTTGAAGGCCATAGAAAATGTTAAAACGGTTATTAATGATTCACTTTTAAATAAAGATTCATTAAATCAAGAAGTGGTTGACAATACCATGATAAGGCTGGATGGTACAAATGATAAATCTAAATTAGGCGCTAATGCAATAGTTGCTGTTTCTCTAGCCAACGCGGTTGCGTCAGCTGCTTCATTAAACGTACCGTTATATAAACATTTAAATCGTTTATTCAGAAATTATTTACCAACCCAAGATATAAAAATGCCCAGACCAATGCTTAATCTTATTAACGGCGGTAAACATGCCAAAGGAGGATTAGATTTTCAGGAATTTATGATTGTAGCGCATGGCTTTCCTGCTTTTGTTGATAGTTATCGGGCTGGAATGGATGTTTTTACCATTTTAAAAAATGTTCTTCTAGATAAAAATATAAAAATAGAATATGGGGCAGAAGGTGGTTACGCAATAGATTTAACAAGAAATAGGGACGCTATCGAAAATTTAAGAGAAGCTATTAACAAATCCAAATACAATTATGGTGGTCAGGTAGGAATCTCCTTAGATATTGCTGCCAATACTTTTTATCGTGATGGTACGTATAGTGTTAGAGACATAAATAAATTACTTACACCATTAGAAATGTCGGAGTTTTTATCTAACTTGACTGAAGAATTTAAATTAATTAGTTTAGAGGACCCCCTCTACGAAGAAGATTGGGAAGGTTGGAGGAATATTATTAGCCGTACAAAAAGTAAAACTAAAATTATCTCTGATGATTTTAGTACGACTAATGTGTCTCGGCTCAAGAAAATCATTAATGCAAAGGCTGCAAATGGAGTAATTATAAAAACGAATCAAGTTGGTACTTTAACAGAAGCATTTAAATTTGTTGCGTTAGCTAAAGAAAATAATTTTACTACAATTGTATCGCACCGCAGCGGCGAAACTTTGGATACATTTATCTCCGATTTGGCAGTTTCGTTTGGGGCTGACTATCTGAAATCTGGAGCTCCCAATCAACCGGAAAGAATTGCAAAATATCAAAGACTCATTCAAATAGAAAATGAATTAAAAGAACATGGAACCGCCTGAAAAAAAATCTCCTCCATTGGTACTTGTTATTTTAGACGGCTTTGGTAGCGCTGCTGCTGGGTCTGGCAATGCTATAACAAGGGCAACAAAACCCCATCTTGATTCTTTTTTTGCTGCCTTTCCTAATACGCAATTGTTTGCAAGTGGAGAAGCCGTCGGATTACCTAAAAATGAGGCAGGTAACAGCGAGGTTGGGCACCTTAACATCGGTGCTGGAAGAGTGGTTTATCAGGAATTAGCAAGAATAAATATGTCTATTGCGGATGGAAGTTTTTTGAAGAACGCTGCTATAAAATCTGCTTGCGAACACGTTATTAGAAATAACTCAACTCTCCATCTACTTGGCCTTATAGGTTCCGGAACTGTCCATTCAAGTAATGATCATCTTTTTGCTCTTCTTTGGACAATCAAACAATACAATGTAAAAAACGTCGCTTTACATTTATTCACAGATGGAAGAGATTCATCTCCAAGATCAGCACTACAGTTCATATCGGAAATTACATCTAAAATAGACCAAATCAAAATAGGAAGGCTTGCATCTGTTATGGGTCGTTATTGGAGTATGGATAGAGATAACCGCTGGGACAGAACCCAAAAAGCCTATGATGCACTGGTTTTAGGAAAGGCGAAAGAGTCTGTCTCAGCCAAGGAAATACTTGATTCTTCTTACGCTGCGAATATAACGGATGAATTTATTGAGCCTTATTTAATAGCAGGTCCTGATAAAAAACCAATTACTATTCGCGACAGTGATGGATTAATGTTTTTTAATTTCAGATCAGATAGGGCGAGACAACTAACTAAGGCTTTTGTATTACCGAATTTTTCTGACTTCAAGCGGGAAAGGTTTTTGAAAAATATCCTCTTTGTAAGTATGACTGAATATGAAAAGGGCTTACCGACTGTCATAGCTTTTCCCCACCAAGAAGTGGTTTACCCTCTATCAGCCGTTATTTCGTCAGAAAATCTAAATCAACTTCACATTGGGGAAACGGAAAAATACGCCCATGTAACCTACTTTTTTAATGGTGGTAGAGAGGATCCATTTCCGGGAGAGGACAGAATTCATATTCCTTCACCTAAAATAGCCACTTACGATAAGAAACCGGAAATGAGCGCATATGAAATAACCAACGTTGTTTTAGACAGATTAAGGGCCAAAATGTATCCTTTTTATGTGATAAATTTTGCCAACGCAGATATGGTTGCTCATACCGGCTCTATTAATGCAACTATTTCTGCCATAGAAACAATTGACAAATGTTTGGGTTTAATCTCCAGCGAAGTATTACCTATTGGTGGTTCAATGATTATTACAGCCGATCATGGTAATGCTGAGGAGATGATAAATTACTCAACCGGAGAGCAAGATACTGAGCACACATCCAACCCTGTCCCGTTTATAGTTTTGACAGAAGAACTGAGGATGAGGGCTGGTAGGGAATTACAATCTGGAGTATTGGCTGATGTAGCTCCAACAGTCTTGTCTCTACTTGGCATAAAAATTCCAAGCTTTATGACTGGTAGAAATTTATTGGCGAGAATTTAACGCATTAAAATTGTAATTTCCCCTTTTTCCTTTATTGGAACTTTTGAGATCTTTTTTGCATCACCTCTAATCCACTCTTCGTGTATTTTTGTTAATTCTCTAGCAACCACAAAATGACTGTCTGGAAAATTATCTGCTAATATTTTTAGCGATTTATTAACCCGTTTGGGGGATTCGAAAAAGATTACTGTTGTCGGTTTGGTTTGATATATTTTAGTAATAAACTCAATTAAAAAGTTAAATTTTGAGGCTTTCTTAGGTAAATACCCAAGAAATATAAACTGATCTGTTGGTAAACCTGACCCTGCTAAAGCGGTCGTTACGCTGCTAGCTCCTGGCAAGGATTCAATTTTGACTCCGGCCTTTATGAGTGTTCGAACAAGCTTGAAACCTGGATCTGAAATTGTTGGTGTGCCAGAATCAGAAACCAAAGCGATAGAATAGTTAGCGTTTAGTTTATTTAAAATATCGAAAATCTTCCTGTCCTCGTTATATTCATGAAATGATTCCATTGGTTTATGTATTTCATATTGCAAGAGCAATTTGGCGGTTCGCCTGGTATCTTCAGCCAGTATTAAGTCCACCTCTTTTAAAACCTCCAAAGCTCTTAAAGTAATATCCTTAATGTTTCCAACTGGTGTCGGGACTATATATAAGGTACCCACTACGAAGATTCTACCAAATAATTTCAAGACAGGCTTTTAAATATTTGATATTATAAACTATGTGTTAGAGCTTTTGTTTTCGTCGATTGCTAATTTTATTCTCAATACAATTTCACATCTAGGATATTTTGGTATATTTCTGACAATGCTAATTGAATCTGCTTCTATTCCACTTCCCTCGGAAATAATTATGCCGTTTTCGGGCTTTTTAATTTCCGAAGGGAAGTTCAATTTTTATCTTGTCGTTTTTATTGGGGCGTTGGGAAATCTTGCGGGGTCGATAATCATGTACGTCTTTGGTTTTTGGGGCCAAGAGGCTGTTGTAAGAAAATTTGTGCGTGGTTGGGGAAGGATTTTAATTAACGAGGAAGAGCTGGTCGCTGGCGAAAAATGGTTTAGAAAATATGGTGAGGCAGTTATTTTACTCTCACGTATTACACCGGTTATTAGAACTTTTATTTCCTTACCAGCCGGGGTAGTGAAGATTAATTTTGCAAAATTTTGTTTTCTAACTTTCATTGGTAGCTTGATTTGGTCAGCCTTGTTAACATTTATTGGTATCAAATTAGGAGAAAATTGGAATGTTATCGAACCATTCTTCCGTAAGTTTGACATAGTTATTATTGGTAGCGGTATAATTTTACTAATCGCCTATATAGTTTTTAAATACAGGAAAGTTTCTTATGACAAGAAAGATATTGCTAATTGAAGACGATCAATTTATTCGAGATTTATATGAGCGGCAATTCAAACTTGCTGGTTTTGAAGTTGATTCTGCTGCGGATGGTGAAGTAGGACTGCAAAAGGCAAACATTAATGCATATAATATGATTTTATTGGATTTGCTCCTGCCCAAAATTAACGGTCTTGACCTTCTTAAGACTTTGAAACAAAACTCTCAAACAAAAAATATTCCTGTTGTTATTCTCTCCAATCTAGCAAATGACACACACCTGGAAACTGGCATGAGGTTAGGGGCGCTTGCATATATAATTAAAAGCCAGTCCACCCCCAGGCAAGTAATTGAGCAAATACAATCTCTTCTCTAAAAATGTTTAAAAGATTAAAGAAGTTTTGGAATATCTTGGGTCCTGGGGTTATAACCGGAGCTAGCGACGACGATCCTAGTGGAATTACCACATATTCCATTGCGGGAGCACAGTCTCAATATTCAACACTTTGGACATCTCTATTTACTTTCCCTTTAATGAGTGCCATACAAGAAATGGCCGCTCGAATTGGCTTGGTTACTGGTCATGGTTTAGTAGGTTTAATGAGGATTCATTATCCAAAATTTCTAATGCTATCAATAGCCTTGTTAGTAATTGTTGCTAATACTATAAACATTGGGGCGGATTTAGGTGGCATGGCAGCGGCTAGTAATTTGATATTTAACTTAAACCCAATAATTTACGGTTTTATTTATACATTTCTGATCATAATTACAATGATATATATTCCATATCATACTTTCTCTAGATACCTAAAATGGCTTACTTTTGCTCTTTTTACATATGTACTAACAGCTATCATAGTTAATCAAAATTGGTTAGAAATTATATTTAATACAATTGTTCCCAAAATATCTCTTGAACCTAAATACCTAACATTAATTGTGGCAATTTTTGGTACAACAATCTCACCATATTTATTTTTTTGGCAGGCGAATGAAGAGGTTGAAGAGATAGAGGAGGAAAATAAAGTAAAAAAATTAAAACGTCATATTGTCACTAAACACGAATTAAAAAATATGCGAGAGGACGTTACTTTAGGTATGTTTTTCTCAAATCTGGTGATGTTTTTTATTATCGCTACAACGGCTTCTACACTTTTTGCTAATAATATTCACACTATTGAAACCGCAGATCAAGCAGCCAGAGCATTAAGACCTTTAGCCGGAGATGCTTCTTCTTTCTTATTCACATTAGGAATAGTTGGCACTGGGCTTTTAGCAATACCGGTTTTAGCCGGAAGTGCTGCCTATGCCTTAAGTGAGGCTTTTGGTTGGAATGAAGGTTTGAACAAAAAATTTAGAGAAGCTAAGGCTTTCTATATTGTAATTATAGCTTCAACAATACTGGGCTTTTTAATGAATCTACTTAATATAAATCCTTTTAGAGCTCTTTTTTATACAGCAGTGTTGTATGGCATCCTTTCACCAATTTTAATTTTGCTGCTTCTTCATATAGCAAATAAAACATCAATTATGGGAAAACATACAAATGGACCAATTTCTAATATTCTTGGCGGTTTAGGGTTTTTAATAATGAGCGCAGCGGTTATTGTTTTATTAGTTATTTAATGGTATTTCCTTATTACCCCAACCACTTTACCCTGAATTTTAGCGTTCTTTGTTATTATTGGATTCATCGAAGAATTAGCTGGCTCTAATCGGATATGGTCCACTTCCTTAAAAAATCTTTTTAGAGTAGCAAATGATTCATTGAGAAGCGCAACAACTATTTCCCCGTTTTCGGCTGTATCTGCCTCTTCACAAATAACAAAATCACCATCTAAAATTGAAGCCTCGACCATGGAAGATCCTCTAACCTGCAAGGCAAAGCAACGCTTTTTTCCAATCATTTCTGGCGTTACCGTAACAGCAGCTGTATGGTCCTCAATTGCCTCGATAGGCTCGCCAGCGGCAATAATACCAGCCAGCGGAATCTCAACGGAAGTAGTTACCCAACCCATAACCTTTTGATCCACTACCTCTAAACCTCTTCTGACACCTTCTTGTTTCTTAAGAACTCCCTTGGCAATAAGATTTTCGATATGTTCGTGGACAGTCGCTGGTGATCTCAAACCTAAAGCATCGCAAATCTCGGCAAGAGTGGGAGCGTAACCATTTTTTTGCATGAATTGAGAGATAAACTCGAGAAGATCGCGTTGTCTTTTATAAATTACTGGAGCCATAGGCAATTTCTTTCAGGTTATTTTTGGTTTCTCTAATTATTTTAGGCTAATTTTCGGTTGCTTGTCAACTATGTAAAAATATATCAACTACACTTTAGAATTTTATCTTTTTGCTATAGAATTAGGCTCTATGAATAAATTCAAGCTAAAATCACCTTGGCCTCCTATGGGAGATCAACAAACAGCTATCTCAAAGCTTCTGGAAGGCCTGAGAGGCGATTTTCATTACCAAACCTTACTTGGTGCTACTGGAACCGGGAAAACCTTTACTATGGCCAATATTGTCGCGGATTTAAATCGCCCCACGTTGGTTATCGCCCACAACAAGACTCTTGCAGCTCAACTGGCAGCCGAGTTTCGCGAGTTCTTCCCTAAAAACGCTGTTGAATACTTTGTATCGTATTACGACTACTATCAACCAGAGGCGTATGTGCCTCAAATAGATTTATATATAGAAAAAGACTCGGACATCAACGAAGAAATAGATAGACTACGTTTGGCAGCAACAAAAGCCTTAATGACAAGAAATGATGTTTTAATAGTATCCAGCGTTTCCTGCATCTATAACATTGGTTCCCCACAAGCTTATAGAGAAAGCACCTTAACTTTGTTTGTTGGGCAAATCCTTCCAATGAGCGACATTAAAAAGGGGCTTATTGATTTGCAATACGGGAGAAATGACTTAGAACTCAAACGTTCTACCTTCAGAATTGTTGGCGACCTTTTAGAAATTCACCCTTCTTATGAGGAATTTGTCGTGAGAATATCATTTTTAGGTGACAAAATTGAGAAAATCACTAAGCTAAACGCAACGAGTTTAGAGCTAGAAGATAGCCTGGACGAAATTACGATATTTCCAGCTCGCCATTATATGATGCCGCATAATGCAGTAGCTGATCCGTTAAAGGACATCCGCAAGGATCTAGATTTGTGGGGTAAAAACTTGAAGAAAAAGAATAAGCTACTTGAACTTCAAAGATTAAACCAAAGAACTAATTATGATCTTGAAATGATCGAGCAGGTTGGGTTTGTAAAGGGAATCGAGAATTATTCTAGATATTTTGATGGGAGAAAGCCCGGCGAACCGCCTTACACATTACTTGACTATTTTCCAGAAAACTTTCTGATATTTATTGACGAGTCCCATATGACCGTACCACAAATTCGAGCAATGTGGCATGGGGAGCGAAAAAGAAAACAGTCTCTAATCGATAATGGGTTTCGACTACCCTCAGCACTTGACAATCGCCCACTAACTTTCGATGAGTTCCTGAGGAAAGCCAATCAAATTATTTTTACTAGCGCTACACCAGGAGATTATGAACTATCAGTTTCGAATAAAATAGCCGAGCAAGTCATTAGACCAACCGGTATTGTAGATCCAAAGGTGGAAATCCGACAAACAAACAAACAAATCCCAAATTTAATAAGCGAAATCCAAAATGTGGTGAGAAAAGGGCAAAGAGTCCTAATAACAACTTTGACCAGAAGAATGGCGGAAGATTTAACCGATTATCTCAAAGAGAAGGGGGTTAAAGTTATGTACATACATTTTGAAGTTGAGACACTTGAACGTGTCCAAATTATACGCGATTTGAGATTCGGTAAATACGACGTTCTAGTTGGTATTAATCTCTTACGTGAAGGTCTAGATTTACCTGAAGTTTCACTGGTTGCAATATTGGATGCCGATAAAGAAGGTTTTTTGCGCAGTAAGACAGCTCTTATTCAGACTATCGGTCGAGCGGCCCGTCATATCGATGGGAAAGTAATAATGTACGCGGATGTGGTTACTGGTTCGATGAAAGCGGCTTTGGACGAAACTAACAGGCGTCGAAAGATTCAGGTTGAGTACAACAAAAAACGCAATATTACTCCCGCGACCATCCAAAAAGCGATCCACGATATCGGTGAAAGGCTTAAAGAATTGCAACCCCAAGCAGAGGTGACTCAAGAGCTCGATTTCTCAAAAGTACCGAAAGATCAAGTGAAAGGACTCATCCGTGATTTAACTGACGAGATGGTGAGCG
>MHCR01000022.1:13028-16940 GCA_001816695.1 Candidatus Woykebacteria bacterium RBG_16_39_9b | reverse complement strand
GTTGATTTCAATTTGAAAAGCTCCCTATATTGTAAAATACGCTCGATTGATGGATGAGCACTTACCAACGTAGAAAGGGTATTTTCATCAGTTGACTTATGAGTTTTTATCCGGGTTGAGCGCTCTGGTGTTAAATGTAGTTCATCATAGAGAACCCCGGAAAGTTGTTTCGGCGAATTAAGATTAAATTCATGACCGACTTCCTTATATATATTTTTCTCTAACAAGTCTAATTTTGTATTTATACTTTTGGAGAGTTCGGAAAGCTTTTTTCTATCGACCAAAACTCCGGTTGTTTCCATCCCACGCAATACTTTTTCCAACTCATGATTAGTCCCCGTTTTTTCTTCTTTTTGCTTATCAAAAAGGCCTACCTGACCCTTCACTTCTCTCTCTTTATTAACTAAGTTCTGATTTACACCAGGAAGTTTTGGAATTAAACTTTTAAACTCAAGCTCTTCAAAAATCTTTATCGCAGCCTGCTTATCGAAATCCACTAAAACACATTTGGAAAGGTCAAGATTTATCGGAGCGTTGAGATCAATTGTTCCAAGTTTTTTAGACAAAACGGCTGCTTCGGCATCCAGTTCTAGAAGATGTCGAGTTTTTTCTGAAATTTTATCCAAATTTTTATAGATCTCTTCTACCGAGCCAAATTCTTGTACTAATTTAATCGCTCCAACGCTACCAATTCCCCTTACTCCCGGAATATTATCAGAAGGATCACCAGCTAAGGCTTTGACATCAATAAGCTTTTTTGGTTCTAAACCATATTTTTCTTTAATAATTTTTTCGTCAAAGTAAACAACGTCTGAAAAGCTTTTTCCAGGAGTATAGATTTTTACGTGAGGACGGACTAGTTGCAGTGTATCACGATCACCGGTTACGATAATTGTTTCCAAATCAGCTACTCCGTTTTCGGTCGCTTGTTTAACTAGAGTGCCAATAATGTCGTCAGCTTCATATCCGGCGAGTTCGAAGACAGGTATGTTTAATACATTCAGAACTTCTTTAGAACGTGGTAGCTGCTCATGAAGTTCCTCGGGAGCAGCAACTCTTTGAGCTTTATAAGCGGTGTATTCTTGATGACGAAAAGTAGGTTCGGCTCTATCAAAAGCAACTGCAATGTAATCTGGCTTTATATCGGCGATTGCTCGCAGAAGCATGGAAGTAAAGCCAAATACAGCATTAACGAGTTCTCCTTTTGAAGTAGTTAATGGTGGTAGCGCGTGATAGGCTCTATGAAAAACCGCATGACCATCAATTAGTACAAGTTTTTTCATTATCAACGAATTTTACCTTAATCTAACATTTATTGTAAATTAAATGTGATTGACCTAGACAAACAATGAACTGACCGAACGCCTTAAATGGATTCTCTTGATTGCCTCCGCTAAAAGAGAGGCAATCGACACAATCTTGATTTTCTGAGAATTATTTATCGGTGGAACTGTATTTGTAACCAAAATTTGTTCTATCATCGACTTTTCGATTTTAGAAAGCGCTTCCCCAGAAAAAAGACCATGAGCTGCTGCAGCGTAAACCGAATCCGCTCCTGCCAATTTTAGAGCTTTGGCTGCTTCTATTAGGGTGCCGGCTGTATCTATCATATCATCAACAATAACCACATTTTTTCTTTTTACATCCCCAATGACATTCATAGCCTCCGCTTTATTGGGAACGTTCGGGTCCCTTCTTTTGTCTATTATAACTAGCGGCGCTTTAAGTCTATATGCATATGCACGGGCACGTACCGTACCCCCAACATCTGGTGAAACAATGGCCAATCTGTTCCTAAACTTCTTTTTTATAGCCGGTATAAGTGCAAAACTACTGTACAAATTATCCACCGGTATATTGAAAAAGCCTTGAATCTGATCAGAGTGAAGATCAACGCAAACCACTCTGCTAATTCCAGCTGCCTCTAAAAGATTGGCCACTAATTTGGCTGTGATAGGAACCCTCGGCCGATCTTTTCTATCCTGCCTGGCATAACCAAAATAAGGAATAACTGCCGTGATTTCTGCGGCTGAGGCGCGTCGGAGAGCGTCCACAGAAATCAAGAGCTCCATTAAACTTTTATTAACTTCGGGGGGACAAATTGGTTGAATGAAGAAAACGCTTCTCCTGCGAACATTTTCGTTTAGTTGAACTGAGATTTCTCCATCGGCAAAATCCCTTATATTAATTTTTCCAAGTTTAATTTTAAGTTTTTTGGCGATATCGTTTGCTAAAGCGGTGTTCGCTCGTCCAGAAAAAATCCAAAAATCCCTATCCATAAAGCAAGGTTATTTTAGCGGTTAAAGGCGGTTGGGACAATAGTTTTTATTGGTTAAGTGGGTCAACCATTATTACGTGGGCTCAATGGCGGGTTTAGTCGATATTTTCTTTTCTTCTTTTAATTCTTTGGCCTCTTTCTCTTTGAGATGTTCTGTTTTCACAACCATTGCTTCCTTTACTTGATGGAGCTTCTCTCCTCTTTCAACTAAAGCATCGAAATCCGGACCTTCAAGAGTTTCCTTTTTAATTAATTCGTTTGCCACCAAATCTAATTTCTCTTTATTTTCTCGTAGAATTTTTTTTGCTCTTTCAAAACTCTCATCTATAATTTTCTTCACTTGTTCATCCACTTTGGCTGCTAAATGCTCCGATAGTGGTCGAGGGTCTCCAAGTTCCCGGGCAAGCCAGGGATTTTCTCCTCTCACACCAGTTGTCAGTGGACCAATTGAACTCATACCAAACTCTGTGACCATCTTTCGAGCAATTTCCGTTGCTCTCGAGATATCCGAAGAAGCGCCAACCGTGAATTCATTAAATTCGATTTGTTCAGCTGCTCTTCCTCCTAAAAGTGAGGTTATTGTTTCCAGTAATCGTGTTTTAGTTTCATTGTACCTATCGATGGCTGGTGGAATAAGAGTATGACCACCGGAAGGTCCTCTTGCAACAATAGAAATCCGATGAACCGGGTCCATATGAGGAAGCATCTTAGTCACTAAAGCATGACCTGCTTCATGGTATGCGGTGATGCGTTTTTCCTCCTCACTCGTCATTCTTTTTCTCTCTGGACCTAGTTGGACCTTAAGAGCCGCTTCTTCTAAATCTTTGGTGTCCAGTTGCTTTTTACCAGCTCTAGCAGCCAAAATTGCCGCCTCGTTTAACATATTCTCTAAATCAGCTCCGGAAAAACCTACGGTTCTTCTCGCCAACCTATCAAAGTCAACATCGGTCGCTAGCGGTTTATTCCTGGAATGTGTCTTAATAATTGCTTTTCGACCTTCGATATCTGGTAAATCAAGTGTAACCGTTCGATCAAATCGCCCCGGACGCACAAGGGCTGGGTCAAGCATATCCGGTCGGTTGGTTGCTGCTATAACAATTACGTTATCGGTTGGCTCAAACCCATCCATTTCAACCAGAATCTGATTCAACGTTTGCTCACGCTCATCGTGTCCTCCGCCTATTCCAAGACCCCTCTGTCTACCTATTGAATCTATCTCATCAATGAAAATAATCGCTGGTGCGTTCTTTTTTGCTGTATCGAATAAATCTCTTACACGAGACGCTCCTACTCCAACCAACATTTCCATGAATTCACTACCGGCAATAGAGAAAAACGGCACACCTGCTTCTCCGGCTACTGCCCTTGCCAAAAGCGTCTTACCTACCCCGGAAGGTCCGACCAAAAGAGCTCCTTTCGGGACTTTAGCTCCAAGGGCGCGGAATTTTTCACGACTCTTTAAAAATTCAACTACTTCTTGAAGTTCCCGTTTTGCCTCATCTACACCTGCGACATCGCCGAATTTAACCTTTGGATTATCTTTGTTGAAAAGTTTAGCTCTGCTTCTTGCAAAGGACATAATATTATCACCGGCTTGTCTAGCTTGACGGAAAAAGAAAAAGAATATAGCGCCT
>MHCR01000022.1:1602-12942 GCA_001816695.1 Candidatus Woykebacteria bacterium RBG_16_39_9b | reverse complement strand
TGGATCGATATCAGCATTTTTTAACGTCTCATTAAATATTTCTCCCTCTTGAAGTCGGGATTTAATAGTATCACCGTTTTTAAATTGAGCAGTGATACTCAAGCCGTCTAAAGTTACCTCATCTACTTTATCTTCCTTAATGGCGTTTAACACTTCCGAAATAGGCTTTATCTCACTACGAGTTTGAGGTTGAAAGAAACCAAAAATAATAAAGCTAGCAATCAAAATCACTGCGGCATAAATTAAAAGGTTTCGCCACCAAGGCTGATTTGTTTGTTTCTTCAATTTAGGCATTTCCGGCATAGAGATTTTTCCAAAAAACTGTTTAAAAGTAACTTATTATTAATAATTATAAAGCCTGAATATTATACCATTGCATGTGGGGTAGATCAATGTGAAATATACCACTAATTATTTCTCGAGGAGCCTGTTAAATAAGCTTCATAGCCTCTTTAACTTTATTAAGGGTGTCTATAGCCTCGCTACGAGCCTTTTTTGTTCCTTCCTCAAGGGTTTTTTCAACCAAACCGGCTTCTTTTTCAAGCCTGGCGCGTCTTTCTCTAATTGGGTTTAAAAACTTATCCAAAACATAAGTTAAATATTGTTTGACCTCAACGTCACCGATTTTTCCCTTTTTATATTTCTCCTTATAATCCTCTATCTTTAATTTATCTTCTTGCGCCCCAAATGCATCAAGATAAATAAAAACCGGATTATTTTTAACATCTCCGGGGTCGGTTGAATGGATGCGAGTAGGATCAGTGTACATTTTCGCAACTTTCTCGCGAACTGCCTTTTCATTGTCAGAGAGAAAGATTGCATTACCCAAGCTTTTGCTCATCTTTGTCTTTCCGTCTACCCCAGGCAGTGTGCCTAATTCTTCAGGAATCAAGGCTTCTGGCAAGGGAAACATCTCCCCATAGATAGAATTGAACTTTTGAGCTATTTCTCGAGTAAGTTCTACGTGACTTATCTGATCTTTTCCGACTGGTACTAGATTTGCTTTTACCATCAAAATATCTGCGGCCATTAATACTGGGTAAGAAAGTAGTCCTAGCGAAGGGTTTTCAATTTTCAAATCACGCATAACATCTTTTAAGGTAGGCATTCTTTCTAGTCTCGGTTTAGGGACAAGCATAGAAAAAATAATTGCCAACTCTTGCGCTTCGGGAATACCGCTTTGGACACAAAAAGTTACTTTTTTTGGATCGATTCCTACTGAAATTTGATCCAAAATCAAATCTTTAATATTTTGTTTGATAACGGATGTATCAACGTTAGTGGTCAAGGCGTGTAAATCAGCCACAAGAATAAAAACCTCATACTCATCTTGAAGTTTTAGTCTATTTTTTAATGAGCCAACATAATGGCCCAAATGTAATTTTCCTGTCGGCCGGTCGCCAGTAAGAATTCTCTTTGACATAGTTGTTCAATTATACAACAACCATCTAAGCTTGCTAGGCGCTAAGAAGTTTGAAATAATAAATATATATATGGCACGTGGTTTACTCATTTCTTTACTGACTGGCGTTCTTTTTAGTGCGGTTTTATTTTCTACTCTAACTTTTACTTTATTTAGATCTAATCTTAACTCAAGTAATTCAAATACGTCTAACACTCCCGATCAACCAACCGCGCAAGGAGGTTTTTCGCCTTCTGAGGCACTCAAAGAGGCAAACGACGTAAAACTTCAGGCAGAATTAAAAAACCTCTCAACCCAGATGCTTCTTTACTATAATGAAGAGAGTAGATATCCAACCTCTCTGGAAGAATTAGCTTCCTTCTCAGGTAACAATATAGACATTTCGAATATAAAATATATCCGATGCTCTGACCACAGTGCTGCTTATTATTCTGTTTCTGAGAATTACCCCGGTTATATGTTTAATTACGAGAAGGTTCAACCTTATAGTGATCAGACTCCCCCAGTATGTAATTAAAGAATAAAGGCAGGAATACTCCGAAGAGGTTCCTGCCGAAGGTCAAGAAGTTGTGAAAATGGTTACCTGCTTTGGTTTAAGCAGCAGGATCATCTGTCGCTCTCAACGATCACCCCCATCTCCATCGTCTACGGTTCGTCACTGGAACCCGAACTTCAGGCAACTTCAACCGTGACGGTTTTGACCCATTGCCCCTTTCTGTGACGATCTCAGATTGGGATTTTGCGACTGGCTCGTAACGCTTCAACACCTCGACCCCACACTCGGGACACTGATCCAACACCATATTCTTAGTGGAATCGAAGGGTCTGATCATCCTCCTCATTGGTTGACGCTCAGAACAGCTGGGCCTATGAATTATGATCTTTTCTCCCATGACGACCTCCTTTCGACCAACAAAAAATCGCCCCTGGGGACGAGTTCTTGTACTCCGTTTTGAGTTTTGCTTTCTCTAGTGGTTCACCTCACGCAAAACCCGCCCCTAACTACAGGTAGCGAGTAAAAAAGTAAAAGCGTGCAGTAAACCACTTCGACATCTTAATAAATAAACTAGCAAGATGTAATCTTTTTGTCAACTAATCTCTAATCACTGACTGTGAAGTCCAATTCTTGTTGACCAACATCTGTAGAATTGGTGGACGCGTAAATTAAAGCCCTCCAAGTCGTTTCGTAGGTGTTCAAAGGCACCGTTATAGTTGCTGACCCTTCATTGTTGGTTTGAATATTTGGATTCCAATAAAGAGTGTCTACTAATTTATCGGCCAAGGTGCCCCCACCTCCACCACCTCCACCACCACCACCATAATCCCCGATTCGAGTAAAGGAAGAGGACGCGTTGGTTGAGCGGTCTCGGTAGTAATAGAACTCAGAGTGAATAGCTTGGGTAGCATCTCTACGAAGCGTATAAATGGCTTTATCCACCACACTCAGGGATAGTCTGGTAGAAACCGCTTTTCCTTCAAAATTGGTAGTGGTCAAAGTTAATTTAGCTTTTTCACCCGGTTTATATTTAGCTTTATCAGCCTTTATTTTCACATTTAACAGTTTATGCATGGCTGGAACATTGAGAGAAAGGCCCTCACTGTAGTAACGGCCGTCTTTGAAGAAGCTAAAGACTATGGTAAAGGAGGGGCTTAGTCCTTCAGTTATGTCAACCGGAAGAATGTTTCCTCCCTGTTTCAGGTCCAGCCAACTGGAACTATAAATCCTGCCTCGTTCATATGTAACAAAAGCTTTTACGTTGCTGGGGGATTCAATTTTAAGCTCAGCCGTTTCGCCTACCTTATATGAATTCTTTTCTGAAACGACATTTAAATAGATACTTTCAAATCTTGTCCAATAGTCATTTTCTGTCCTTTCGTTAACGTAGAAATATCTCCTGTCCTCAACTGTATTGCCTTTAGAATCTACCCCGCTTACACGCAAAATGTAGCTACCTACTTTACCAAAATCCAATGTTTCTTTTATGACTCCAATTCCTTCTTCGTTAGTTTTTACTGGTAGCGAAATTAAGGTTTGTTCTGTCGTTTTGGCATTCTCTTGTTCATATTTGTTGTAAATAATTTCGTAGTTAAAGTCCTTATTCCCTAGCTTAATGCCTCCTCTTGTTTCGGCGTAAAAGCTGGCGAACATATCTTCTCCTTCAAGGAAACTGGTTCTTCTACTTCTTATGAAAATGTTGACATCTCCTTGGTGAACTATTGTTTTAGAGGCGCCAAACACCTTGTTCCCGTTGCTATCTTTCTTAAAACTAACTACTACCAAATATTGGCTAGTTCTGTCTTGCAATCCTCCAGTATCTATAGTCACTGTTGCCTTACCTTGCGCATCCAACTTAACTTTTGGTGACGAATCATCAATAGAATCAATATAAAAATCTCCAAAGAAACCCCCTCCGCACATGCCACCCCAATTGTTTATATTAAAGTTTTTGTTAAATACAGCCTTATCGGTTTCGTAGTAAGTGCTGGTCGTATAACCGTATTGGACTTCCTGACCTGCCATCGGTTTGCCATCATTGAAGGATCCTGTAATTGTAGCTTGAATTTTATCTTTTAGATTGTATTCCCCCTTGTCGGTTTTGACCTGAACATCAAAGTTGGGTTTCTTGTAATTTCGAATGTCAAAATAGGCATAAGCCCTAGAATAATCTTCTTTTCTGTCCCCAACCACTTCTGCTGTAATAGATTGACCCTCAGTGCCAAAATTATCGTTGAGTTTAAACTCCCCGTAGAAAACACCGCCGGAAAGGACTGGAACTTTTTGGTCTAAAATTACCGTCGTTTTGTCATTTAAATATCGAGTTGCGAGGACTCTTACGGTCAGGCCCTTGGGTGGAAGTTGGTACAAAGCATCATTATCTTTTCTTACTAAACCCCGATAATAAACCTTGTCACCCTTTTTGTAGATCGGTCTATCGGTATAAAGAAATAGTTGGTTCTTCTTAGATAAATCGTAATAAACCCTAAGATCAGCCTGCGATTGAGGGACAGAAACAGGAACAATAATTATCTCACTATCTGCCTTGCCAACTAACAGGTCAAGTCTTTTTGGAAATTCGAAGGAGAGCTCCACTTTGGTTTCGATCATTTCTTTTGAAAGCAAAGTCACCTTATCTGCGAGATTATAGAGCGAAATTTCCACATCTACCTCTTCAGAACTTGTAGATAGATTCTGTGGAGCCACAATTATCTTTTGATCATCTTGTCTAAAAATAAGCCCTTTAGTGTTAAAGGCTACCCAAACTTCGCCTATTCTCTCCTTCTTACTGTTGACTGCCTCTAAATAATACAAACCAGTCTTCAAATCTAGGTTGAAGGAGTCTTTCCCCTTTAAACCTTCCTTGCTATCAAGCTTTTTCATTTTGTAAGTTTCAACTGAACTATTAATGAATTGGTCGCCGGTATAAGCATAATCGTTACTTGAAACCCTTTTAGTTTTGTAGATTAAAGATTTTAGGAATTGATCCAGACTTGCCTCAAAAATATTGACGTTTACAGCACCTTTCACCGATGAACCTGACTCAATTGAAATTTTGGCTTCCTTTCCTGTCTGAAAACTCATAAAACGATTACTTAAACCCTCTTCTATGAACTTAACCTGGTTGCCGGTTAGGTCGGTAGAAAAGGTGAGGGTATAATCGGTAAACAGTTGGTTCCCTTCTTTGGAACGAAGTTGGGAACTAATGGTAATCGTAATATTTGCCCCAACTGGAAGGCTTTGCTCAGGAACAAAGATTATTTGATTAGATTGACCTTTTTTAAACTCACCTTTAATTGCAGGGTCGATGAACAAATTATGTTCAAAATCGTGGATTGTAACCTCTTCGTTAAAAGTAAAAACTATCTCCTTATCAACAGGAACATCTGTTGCGCCCGAAGGTGGGTCGGTTTCCACAATTATTAAAGCTTTTACTTCTCCGCTACTTTCAATTTGAGGAGTTGCTGTTTGATTTTCTTTTTTACCAGTAAAAGCAAGCAAAGAGGAAATGAAGATTAGCAATAAAAGCAGGAAAAAGCAGATTATTAAAAATCTCAGCGGGTGCTGCTGTTGCCAACTCTTTACTTTCTGAATCATCTTTTTAAAAACATTGACCTTCGCACTATCAACAGAACTTGGAGGCGAGGATTTTAAATCGGTTGAAGGGCCTTTGAGCATTAGCCCAATAATAACATAGCTGCTTGATCGCTACAAATTAAGGGTGAGGCAACGTATACCTCCTTCGCTCTTCTTCTGAGACTTCTATTAGGTTAGGGATTAACTCTTAAAGAATTTTTCTCGATTCTTGGCCAAAGGCATTGGGATAATATGCAGCGTTCCGCTCATCTAAGGGTAAAGGCACGTATCTGGATGGTAAAATCTTGGATCGATCAGTTTAACAGAAACCAACACAGTATCAACAGATTTTGGCATCTTTGGTGGCTACGGCAGGATTCGAACCTGCGACCTAGGCTTTATGAGGGCCCCGCTCTAACCCCTGAGCTACGTAGCCAACGTTGAAATTATGCGAAGGCGCGTAAGTCTCACCTTGTTCGAAATTATAACAAACCTACCTAAAACGCACAAACCCTTGCCTTAAAAGCGGGGTTTGTGTTGGCTTGCCGAGCTGTGGCTTACTGCGGAATTTGGTTGCGGGTGCCGGAATTGAACCGGCTTAAGTGAGATTATGAGCCTCACGGGATACCGACCCCCCACCCGCGATGGTCTGAATTTAGCAGTACTACTCAAGCGTATATCGCGCGGCTTATTTTAACATAAGCGATTCTTTTCAATCAACACTCAGTTCTTTCTAATTTGACAAAAGAGGTCATAGAAAAATATCATTAAACATGGCCATGATTAGTAAATTTCGAGAAGTTATCAACCCGCCATACAGATTCACTGACTTTTTTGGTTTTTTCCTTTTATTTTTTGTGGTTTTAACTCTAAGTTCCCTAGCTTTGGGAGTAACGGAACGGGCGATTAATTCAAATACATATACTAGATTTGGCCAAAAGCCTCCATCTATCTTAATCCATAATCTTCAAAACAACTCTAGGATCGTGGGTAGTGTGGTACCTTTAGACATACAGGTAAATGACGATACTGAAATCTCCTCTGTGAAAATTTATGTGAATAGAGTTCATGTTGCAACGCTAAAGGATACTCCATTTAAATGGCTTTGGAATATTAGCAAATTGCCCCCCGGCACATACGAGCTTATGGTTGAAGCAGACAACGTTTACGGTAAAAGCTCTTTGACTTCTCTTTCTTTGTATAGAGGGGCAAAAGAGGATTTTGTCCAATAAACTATTCGATCCAAGTTAACAACTTTCACAAAATAAACTTAACCACCTGCGCCAGTTAGGTAAATTTCTTTCTTCTGACGTCCCAGGTTTTGTTAGTAGCGATTCGTCCTTAATAATAATAGCTTCCTCACCGGGTTTAGAGAACCCAAGTTTATCTCGAGCTTGCTCTTCAACAAAAAAATCTGATTTTCTAAAATCTAACTGGGCTTTTAATTTCTCTTGTTCCTTTTGTAATTTATCCAATTCCTCTTCTGTCTTGCTGATCTCTTTTATACTCTGATAAGAATTCCAAATTTCCCGCGACAGGTTAAACACAATGACAAACAAAAATATCACTAAGAATATTCCAAACAGCTTTCTCATTACATCAAATTATACAATAAACTCACCTAGCAATCTGAGCTCGCAAGGCTTCATTAATAAATAAGTAAAGTATAGATGGATAAAAACCTAGTCTTTTATATTAACTATATAGGCCTGATAAATATATAGCGTTCTATCGCAATTTTTCCTTAGAACCTGTTTACAATTAATTTTTGATACAAACCCCATAGTCTCTTGACATGTATTTTACTGGGTGTTAAAATATTTTTAGTTAGGTATGATTCCTATTCACGAAGCGCATTCAAAATTCATAAATCACTTAAAAAAACAGGGTCGCAGCAGTGCGACTGTTTTAGCTTATGGAAAGGATATTGAACAGTTAAAAGATTTTCTAAAAGAGGTGGATAAAACTCAAGTTCACGATATCTCATCAAAAGATCTACAGGCATTTATGGCCAAATTATCAAAAGAAGGCTACACTCCTAAAAGTATTTCTCGAAAAACAAATTCAACAAAAACTTTTTTTCGTTTTCTGAAAGTTAACGATTACATAACTGACGACCCAGCTACTTTAATAGAACATCCTAAATTTGAGATGAAACCTCCCAGAATCCTTACGAAGATGGAATACAGAGCCCTGCGCGACGCCGCTAGGGCAGACATAAGAATGAGTGCTATTATCGAGCTTTTGCTCCAAACCGGAATTAGAATTGGGGAATTAGCAAAACTTACACTTTCTGACATAAAATCTTCCCAAGGTAATAAATCTGGCGAACTATCTATTCCCCCCGGAGAAAGCTATCCTGAAAGAGTTGTACCTCTCAACAAAGCCGCTGAATCGTCTTTGAAACACTACTTGGATATTCGACCAAACGTAAAAAGTGATCATCTTTTCATAACAAAAACCGGGCGCCCTCTTCTAGTTAGAAACATTCGAACTGCAATTGATCGTTATTTCAAATTAGCCGGTATTAAGGATGCTAAAGTAAACGATTTGCGGCACACTTTTGTTGCGCATCATCTTATGGCTGGTACTTCCCTTGTTCTCGTATCTAAATTGGCGGGTCACAAACGTCTAGCCACAACAGAAAAATACCTCAATTTAATCCAGGGAAGACTTGAAGAACCAATTAAGCTTGAAGAACTTTAAGTTTTAAGAGGCTCTTACTGAAGTTGTTTCCGCTACTCTCAAAGGTACCTCGGTAATTTTCTTTTTATCAATTAACAGTTCGACTTTGTACTGTCCGATGTTCTTAAACGTCGTGTTAATAATTTCAATAATAAAATTAAAATTTTGATTGTGTGCATTTTCTGGCAATTTTACTTCTCTTTCTTGTAACTGGCCTAAAATAGAATCTCCTTGCGGATCTACAATATCAAGAGCGATTTTAAATTCGGTTTTTGTGGGTTGTATTGCGCCCACAACCACAAACCTTGGATGAGTTACTGGAAAATTTGTTGTGTTGATCGTCTCAAACACTCCAATTATATTTACCTTTTTATCTATCGACAAAAAAGCATGGTCAGCTAGTAATATGTAGAAGACTTTCATAAATAGATTTGTCGGACCGAGGTGGATTCGAACCACCGACCCCCACTTTACTCCGCTTAGCAGGGCGTGAACTTTGCACCAAAATGATCTAGCCGGCTAAGGCTACTGGTGGGCGCACTTGGATTCGAACCAAGGACCCCCACTTTATAAGAGTGGTGCTCTAACCGCTGAGCTATGCGCCCAGCATTCTGTCAAAGTTCGCTAAAGAGTGGTGCTCTACCACTGAGCTACCGATCCAAATTTATAATCTAAAGCAGGAGGATTATATCATCGAGGAGGGTTTGTTTCAAACACATTTCGGTTTTTTATTTAATCAGAGTATTCCTGGCAGAACATCTTCCCATTAATTCCACCATCAATGACGCCAACACCTAATCTTCCAAATTCCACCCTTAAAATATTTTCTCTGTGCCCTTTTGAGTTCATTAAACCCTCATGAGCAATCTTGACGCTTGGCGCATAAGCTAAATTTTCGCCGGCCACCTTGTATGCAATGCCTGCTTCATCCATCCTATCAAAAGGAGATAAACCTTCCAGTGTGTAATGTGAAAAATAGCTTTTTTTAAACATATCAAGGCAATGTGCTCTTCCTACATCACGCAATTCTCTTCTGAAAGTAAGAACGCTAATCCCTCTTTTTAGCCTTTCTTGATTAACTAAATTAAACATCGATTCCTCTGCTGTCGGATCTGGGGCAAAAGTCACTTTCTGAGGAATATTCAATTCAACACTATCTGTTGAGTCCGGTTCCGGTGTAATAAGATACGCAAGATTCTTATACGGCAATTTGCCAATTAACGTTTCGAACTGAGGCTGATACTTAAACCCAAGCGTCAAGACATTTTTCCCCCACCAAGATTCTTGAATTGGATTTTTCAAATCATCTTTAACAGGTAAGATTAAGGGGAGAAATAAAATAAGACTAAGCAGAAAAATACCAACAACTAACGATGGAAAAACACCTAGAAATTTATCAACTTTACTAATCAGCTCTATTTTTTTGTAGTAAGGAGATAAATATGAATACACTCTATTAGACAGAAAGCCTAATATCAGCTCTGTTATAATTAATATTCCAAAAAAAGCAACCACAGCACTAATGTTAGTTCCCCAATTAAACGACTTTACTAAATAATCTCCCGCTTGGGGGTAAAAGAAGGTGGCCAAAAATATAGCAACAATGGTAACGACTAAATTTAAAACACCTGCTATAAAACCGTATTGATAACCTTGCCAGAGGAAAAAAATAGCAAAAAATAGAATTACGATATCAACAAAATTAAATCCCATTAGATTTAATTTTATTTTAACAAAAAAGTGCTTTTGATAGCATTAATTTATATTATCCCAAGTTCAGCTTTTGCTTGTGGGCTTACTTTAGAAAAATCCCAAGGTGGATCAAACGTTATCTCCAATCTAACATCATCTATACCTGGTAAAGTTTTAAGTTTCTCATTCACTTCACGATTTATTACTGAACCTAATGGACAACCCGGAAAAGTTAAAGTCATCAAGACAAAAGCAGTTTTACCCCGAATTTCAGCCTTATAAATAAGCCCCAAATCAACAATATTAATTAAAAGTTCTGGATCTTTGACTTCTTTAAGCTTTTCTATGACGGGGTTTTTACTCATAGCTGCATTTTAATATCAGCGGGGTTTTTTGGAAAGTATTATTCTGAAAGTTGCTTGGCGGCCGTTTTTGGATCTACTGTATTCACGAACACGCCAGTCCCAAGTTCAAAACCTCCGGGCACTTTAACGCGTGGAATGAGCCTTAAATACCAATCTCCGCCTGGATAAATGTAATGATTAAAGGAGAAATCTACCCCAAAAAAGTTTTGCATCTTAACAAGAGTTTCTTGATATACAGCTGCTAAATTATCGATTTCCTCTTCAGTTATTTCCCCGTATGTTCTGCCTCTATTTTTGGGTATAATCCAAACTTCATAAGGCCATTCACTTGTATTTGGACAGGAAAGTATGAAATGTCGGCTATCTTTAAACTGATTTTCTACTTCGCCCATTATTGGAATATCTAAAGTAATGTTTGGAGGAATTACGGCCAGTTGAGTGTGATCATGCGGTAAACTTTCAGCTGCTCCAGGACCGTGATTATGGAAAATATACACTTGGCCTTTCTTCTCATATTCACAGAACCTCATTTTATACACTCTAAAAATCCTTTTTATTTGTTCGTGGTTATAAGTAAAAAGACTGCCATCATGATCTGGGGAATGAGTTATTATCTCGTGTATAGGAGCGAAGGGAAATTTATTAGGCACTACTCTTATTTCCCAATGGCTGTCTTCTTTACCATCATGACCAATTCTAAAAACTTCTTTGGGCGTCCAGGATTCTCTTCCAGGACAAAACGGACAGGCCGGTTCTAAGCCTCCTTCAATGTTTGGTCTCAGCGATCTCTTAGGTGCAATTATTACCCATTTTCGATTGACTGGGTTTTGTCTAAACTCGAATCCGACTTCTATCTTTGTCATTTGGGGCTTTTTATCAATATGGAACTAGCTTTTTTTCTCCGTAATAAACTTGCGAGACTCTTCTACGACTTGGGCCGGAGTATAGGAAACTTTTAAAAGATATCCATCTGCACCAAGTTCAAAACCTTCTTTAATAATGCTTTCCTCGCCAAGATTAGTCAAAAGAAGAGTTGGGATGCTTTTTGTGAGCGGATTTTCTTTTAGTGCTTTAAGAACATCAATACCGCTCATTTTAGGAAG
>MHCR01000022.1:0-1553 GCA_001816695.1 Candidatus Woykebacteria bacterium RBG_16_39_9b | reverse complement strand
AATCCTTCTTCGCCATCAGCTGCTGTAACGACATCTAGACCGCTATTGGTAAATTCTCTTTTATATATTTCTCTCACCGAATCTTCATCGTCAACAACCAAAACTTTTGCCATAGGCTTTTCCTTGTTTAAATCGTAGCTTTTCGGAGGTTAAGTTGTCAAGAAAAAGAAAGAGGCCACTGGCGCGAGATTGCTCTCGGGCTAGTGACCTCAGGTGCACCTTCAGATCAGCTAGAAGACACCCAGACTTTTGCGTCGCCAGGCTACGAAGCCCCCGAGCAGCGAGAGAATCGAACCGCCGGCAACCAAAAAGAACTTGGTGCCAAGCACGTCGTTACCGTTTGATGGCGGCTCACCTCCAGATTTGGGAAGCTGAGTCGGCACCTCGGGTGTCGGTGTTGCCACGGCAGGTGGTATCAACGCTGTCGGTGGCGAAGTTGGACTCGGAATCGGCGTAGGCACTACCGACGGCGGAGCAGACGGGCGGACCTTGAAGTTGTCCGTCTTGCAATCGTGGTGTACGAACAGCTGCCCGCTCTCGCACAACCAAGCCTTGTAGACCCCACCGGGATTCGGCGTCGTGTCGTAAGGCGAGGGCCCAACCAACTTGCAGAGTGATATCGGCCCGAAGGTACCTCTGCCGTTGGCGATTGTAACGACGTCTTCACCTATCCCTAGCTTTATCTTGCCGCTCGGGTCGGTGACGGCGACGTCGTAGACACCGTCCGGAAGATGGTGCGATTGCGGGTTCCGCGGGCCACCGTTCAAGGCTACGTCGCACTTCTCGGTGTAGATGTTCCCATTCACCACGCTACCGTCAGGCAAGGTGGTGAAGATGGCACCCGGAAGTGGGTGTGCCGATGCCGTGCTGATCTGAAAGGTGCTAACGATCGCAAGCGCAATGATTGCGATCAAAGGCAGGATAATCTTTCCTCTCAAAAGTCACCTCCTTGTGAATCGAGAGGTACAAAAACGCCAGCTTTTGCTGACTTAAGTGTTAACTATTATAGGGTATTTACTAGGTTTTGTCAACTGTTAGACAGGCGCTTTGAAGAAAAGGCCAACTATATAACCAATAAGTGCGGAGACAATTCCAATTACGGCAATTTCAGCACCGCTCTTTTTCCAATCTCCTACCGTCGTTTTGGCTTTATACGCACCGACGATAAAAAGTGCCACTGCTGAAATGCCAAGAGAAAACCAAATAGCCTCGACGATACTTATCCCAAAAACTGGAATAAAGAAAAACGGTAGTAAAGGTATTAAGGAACCAACAACAGCCGCTAAACCAACTATCAAACCGCTTACAAACGCGTACCGCGTTTCTACTGGTTGCAGGCCCAATTCAAATTTCATCATCTCATCCAGCCATACTTCTTCATCTGAAGTAATCTTGGCTACAACGTCCTCTAACAACCTACCGCTAAAACCTTTTTTTCTGTAGATTTCGCGAATTTCTTCTACTTCCATTTCGGGTACCTCTTTTATTTCTCGCTTTTCTCTTACGAGCTCGCTTTCGTAAAAGGATTGCTGGGCTCGCGTAGAAGTAAAAGC
>MHCR01000021.1:702-6081 GCA_001816695.1 Candidatus Woykebacteria bacterium RBG_16_39_9b | reverse complement strand
GTGGGAGAAATCCTGTGGAGGTTCAAGTCCTCTCGTCCGCACCATGGGCTCTTAGCTCAGTTGGCCAGAGCGCCTCGTTTTAGAAATTTCTGGGCACTTAGCTCAGATTGGTTTAGAGCGTCTCGTTTACACCGAGAAGGTCGGGGGTTCAAGTCCCTCAGTGCCCACCAGAAATTTCGCAGGACGCGAAGCGTCCTACACCGAGAAGGTCAGAGGTTCAAGTCCTCTAGAGCCCACCATGTTTTTAATAGGTGCCGGGGTAGCTCAGTGGTAGAGCGCGGCTCTGAAAAAGCCGGCGTCGGCAGTTCGATTCTGCCCCCCGGCACCAGACTTGTAAAAAATAATTAGGTTTAGTAAACTGTTTTTCGTGCGGGAGTAGCTCAGTGGTAGAGCGTTTCCTTGCCAAGGAAAAGGCCGCGGGTTCAAATCCCGTCTCCCGCTCCAGATAGAAATAGAACTGGAAGAAAGAATTAATTCTCGTTTAACCAAGTCAACGCTTCTTCTTTATCACCAAACCATTTTATGCTATTGCCTTTAATGGTCATTTGAGAAAGAACAGTTACGATAATTTTCATGTTTATGCTGGTTCCAACAACGGCAATTTTTTCAAACTGGGTATCACTTATAGTTCGAAAATAAATCTGTCTAGCTTTGTTTGAACTATAGCTAACGTTCCCTATAGGCACAAGATCTATAATCATTTTATAGGATTCGTTGGGGATTTTCTTAATAATTTCAGACAATGCAGTTACGACAAGTTCGGCCTGGCGAACTTGAATCTCTGGATCTCTCTGATTTTTAATGAAAGTTAAATTGATGATCCCCTTATCGTCAATGAATACTTTAAAAGTTTCTTTTAGTTCAGAATCAGATGTCATATTATTTGACCTTTTTTAACCACTTTATGGCTTCTTCTTTGTTGCCGAACCATCTTGCTCTATCGCTTCTGCCAGATATCTCGAAGATTACGTTGGCAGCTGCTTTCATAAACACATTTGTACCTACAACTGCGGTTTTTTCAAAATAGATTTTATCGGCCAAACGACTATAAATTTGTTTGGATTTGTCTGAAGCGTGTCCAACGTCCCCTGCAGAAAGAAGGTCTGCAAGCATTTTGTAACTATTCTGTGGGTTGTCCTTTGTAATCTTCAAAAGAGCCCTTTCAATCAATTCTGCTTGGCGTGCTTGAGTCTCCGGTTCTTTCACACCCACGAGATAAACTACATTAATAATATCGCTATCATCTAAAAAGACCTTGAAAGTTTTTTGCAATTCTGGATCGGAAATCATAGTTTTATTATTCCTCTAACCAGGCCATCGCCTCTTCTTTATTGTAAAACCATTTGGCTATGTCGATCCTACCGGCCATTAGGAAAATGACGTTGACAACTATTTTCATTAGTAAGTTTGAGCCGACAACGGCTACTTTTTCCAAGGGTATTTCGGACAGACGACTAAAGATCCGTTTTGCTTTATCTGATGCGAACGTTACTTTTCCAACGGGAACAAGATCAACGAGCATCTTATATCTTTCTTTTGGATTGTCTTCTGTGAGTCTCAGAAGAGATTTTTCAATTAATTCTGCTCTTCTGGCTTGAACCTCTGGGTTTCTTTCCTCATTAGCTATTTTAAGAAAAACCAAATTAATAATTTCCTTGTCGTCAAAATAGACTTTAAAAGTCTTTAGTAATTCCTGATCAGATATCATTATTTGTCAGTCTTATTTGACTCAATTCTACTGTACAATTTTTTAGTTGACAAGGAGTCTAAAGAGCGTCTTGCCCTTTTTCAGTTTTCTGCTAAAATAGTCTTAAATTAGCAAGAAACCTGTTCTAAAAAAATAATGTTGAGGGCTACTGCTCCGTTTTTTTATATATTCGCTTGGTTGTTAATATCCTTTACTATTTTATTATCTCTTGTTTGGTTAACCATCAGGGTAAATCAAACAAATAACTTTCCATATTTATTTCTGTCTGCCTCTAGAAACGTGTTCGATTCTCCGAGTAAAATACCAGGGGAAACTATAAATGTATTAGCGGCTGTTAAAGCAGCAGATGCCAGACCAGTTTTGATTGATAGGTTTTTAGCTAAACATAATTCACCTATGATTGGGCAAGGCGAAACTTTTGTAGAAATTGCTGATCAATATGGTTTAGATTGGAAACTTTTACCTGCGATTGCATTCCAAGAATCTAGTCTCGGGAAGAAAATACCAGACGGGTCTTACAATCCGTTTGGTTGGGCCATTTATTCTGGCGAAAGTTCCGGAGCAGAATTTGAAAATTGGAAACACTCAATCGAAATTGTTGCCCGGGGTTTGAAAACAAATTACTTTAGTCAAGGCTTAACAACGCCAGAGAAAATAATGACTAAATATACACCAAATAGTAATGGATCTTGGGCTGTGGGTGTACGCTTTGCAATGGGGGAAATAATTCAGTAAAAACTTGACAAAGTAGATAATACGGTGTAATATTGCGACTCTTCTGCAAATCTTGCAGAAGTTTTTTGTTGCAGAAGTTCTGCAATTTTCAACTGCTCCGCACAAAAGCGGAGCTTTATGTTGAAGTTTACAATCCGGACATCTGCCATGGTAGCGGTAACTATCTTGTTACTGCTTGCCAGTCCCACAATATTTAAAAACGTTGTTGGATTTAGCGAAACCAAAGGTTCGGAATCCAGCGAGATAAAAATCTCTGGCAACCTCCACCCATCAAATGTAATGGAGGTAAAAATAGTAGCTAAAAAAGACGATAGACCTCAGATACTTAGTAAATTTCTTTCTTCAAAAAATTCCCCAATGGCCAAAGATGCTAAGGAATTAGTCGAAATTGCAGACAAATACAGTCTTGATTATAGATTGCTCCCCTCAATAGCTGGTGTTGAATCCAGTTTCGGTTTGGCTATTCCTTCTGGGTCCTTTAATCCCTACGGATGGAATAACGGTAAATATTACTTTAAAAACTGGGTGCATGCCTCCGAAGAAGTAGCCAAGGGTATTAGAGTTCGATATATCAGAAACGGACCCGCCAATCCGTATGTTATTGGCCCCTCCTACGCTGCAAACCCAAATTGGGCTTATAGGGTGGATCGTTTTATGACCTCGATTGACTAAAAGCACTTTTTTTTCTGGTAAAATAGAAAAAATATGTTTGCTAAAACAATAACTGCCATTACCGCTGCAAAAACTGTAAGATTGTTCCTTCGGATTTTCGGTGGTGGAGCAACCGCTGCACCAGGCCTCATAGCAGAACGTATCGATCCAACAATTTTGTCTAGATTAACCTTCAGGTTACCAAAAAAGGTAATAATTACTGGGACAAATGGTAAGACGACCACCTCAAGAATATTAAGTACAATACTGTCTTTCAATGGTATTAAAACTATTCACAACAGAGAAGGCTCAAATCTTACTCGTGGTATAGTTTCTACTTTGATAGAAAAGTCCAACCTTTTAGCATCTTCGGAGGCAGATATTGGAGTATTCGAAGTTGATGAAGCAACGCTTCCAGAGGCGGTTTCAAAAATAAACCCAGATGTAATTGTGATTAACAATTTATTTCGCGATCAGCTCGATCGTTACGGTGAGGTAGATAAAATATACAAAAGATGGAGTGAGGTATTAGTTGGCCTGCCATCCAACACAACTATAATTTTAAATAGCGACGATCCGTCGGTAGCAGAGTTGGGTAACTCTACAAAGGCAAAAACTCTATATTTTGGTATTGAAGATGAAAAAATGTCTTTGTTAAGGCTACCTCACGCCTCGGATTTTATTTCCTGTCTTTCGTGTGGATATGAACTTAAGTTTGATCACATTTACCTCTCTCATTTGGGCAAGTATCTATGTAATAATTGCGGTTTAAAAAGACCAAAACCAACTTATTTTGCCCATTCCATAAAGTTCCTTGGCTCAGAGGGGTCTGTAGCTAAAATTAATACGCCGCAAGGCAGGTTTGACATAAGCGCACAGATTCCTGGTTTATATAATCTATATAATATTATCGCCGCGGTAACGGCGGCAATTTCTTTAGGTATAAAGGTGGAAAATATTGAGAAATCTTTAAGGGATTATAAATCAGCTTTTGGACGGGCCGAAAAATTAGAGATTAATGGTAAAAGTATTTTTGTCTTCTTAGCAAAAAATCCTACGGGTTTTAATGAGGTGATACGAACAGTTTTCTGGGATAAAGAAAGGAAAAATGTTTTTTTAATTATAAATGATTTGATTGCCGATGGAACCGATGTTTCGTGGCTTTGGGATGTAGATTTTGAATTACTAAAGCATAAGGTGGATCAGGTTTGGGTTAGTGGTTTAAGAGCAGCCGATATGAGTTTAAGATTGAAATATGCTGATATAGCCGTTGATTCTTCTAATGTTAATGAGGATATAGAAGAAAGCCTAGAACAAGCATTGAAGAAATTGAAAACTGGTGAAACTTTATATATATTTCCAACATACACTGCACTACTTAATCTGCAAAAGATTCTACGTTCAAAAAAGGTAACAGGAGCTTTTTGGGAAAATTAAAAGAATGAATTTAAATATCGCATGGCTTTATCCCAAACAAATGAGCACGTATGGTGATCGAGGTAACATAATTACCCTTGTAAAGCGCTGTAGATGGAGAAATATAGACGTTAATATAGATGAAATTGATTTGGGCGACAAAATTGATTCAAAAAAATACGATTTATACTTTTTTGGCGGTGGCCAAGATAGATCTCAGATAAAGGTCTCAGAAGATCTTCAAAAAATAAAACGGGGTGATCTTGTGCGGGCAGCAGATGAGGATGCTGTATTTCTCTCGATCTGTGGCGGCTATCAATTATTAGGTCATTATTATCAACCCTCTCATGGTAATAAATTAGAAGGAGTGGGTATTTTAGATGTGGTTACCCGGGCAAGCAATACAAGAATGATCGGAAATTTAGTGATTAAAGCAAACAAAGATTTTATAAGGAATAAATTTAATCCATTAACCCTCGTTGGTTTTGAGAATCATAGTGGCAAGACTTATCTAGGCAAAAAGGCCTCACCGCTTGGTTTAGTAGAAAAAGGATTTGGGAATAATGGAGAAGATAAGACCGAAGGCGCTGTCCAAAGAAATGTGTTTGGGTGTTATTTACACGGTCCCCTGTTGCCAAAAAACCCCCATTTTGCTGATCTATTGATTAAAACGGCCTTGAGTAAAAGATTTGGTGATGTGGAATTAAAAAATCTGAAAGATTCAGAAGAACTTTTGGCTCATGATGCTGCTATTCAACGCTCAAGAAGTGTTTAGTATGGTCGCAATTGCTGAACGAAGCTCGAACCTATTTTGAGCGAATGTCTGCGCCCTAGCTTCCCGATTCCAATTTTTTCGCCACCACCAAATT
>MHCR01000021.1:0-573 GCA_001816695.1 Candidatus Woykebacteria bacterium RBG_16_39_9b | reverse complement strand
CATCATAGCATCCTCCAGTGGCCCGATCATATACAACCTGCCCAAGAACATTATCCCCCAAGAACCAGTTAAATGCGATGTTCGCTAATTCTTTGTAATACTTCCTGTTTGTTACCTGAAACATTGCATTGAGGGCTTCTACGGTGGCAGTGGTGTCCTCGGGCTGCTGATCAAAACGCTGTCTTGTTCCTTCCTTGGGAAACCAGCCTCTTTGGCCGATAGGAATGTACATTCTGTCCTTATAGGTATGTTTAATTAGGAAATTTAGGGTTTTTTCAGCTACTTCGAGATATCTTCTCTCGCCAGTTATTTTGTATCCGAGGAGGAGCGCTTCTGGTAGGATGGCATTTGAATATGTTAAATAATGCTCAAACCACTCCCAGCCCAACGATCGACTCTTCTCATATAAAATTATAAGTTGTTCGCAGCAGGACCTTAATACAGCGAGGACTTTAGGTTCTTTCCATTTTGAAAGCAAGCAACTGAGAGCCTTAATGTAAAATCCGATAGCGCGAGGCGAGGAGAAAACAATGTTTTTCTGGAAACTTTGTTCAAAGAGAGAATGGGCTTGAC
>MHCR01000020.1:151-13507 GCA_001816695.1 Candidatus Woykebacteria bacterium RBG_16_39_9b | reverse complement strand
GCGTGGTCCAGATTTAAGATTATCGCCGCCCCCTCGTCCTTATAATTTTGAACAAGATCGACCAGATTGTTATAACCCATGAAACTGCTTTCTCCAGGCGAAGCTTCGATAATTACCGGCGCTTTTTTGGCTTTTGCTGCAGCGACAATCGCCTCTAGTGTTTCCAGATTGCCCACGTTAAACGCCCCAATCGCAAATTTTTCATTTCTTGATTTTTCAAACCACTCTCTTGCATTCATAAATTTATTTCATGAGCCCGTATCGACAAGGCCCGTCCTTGTCAAAGCTATCAGATTACCAATTCTTCACGGCCGCCAGGACCAAAACGTGCATCATCTAAATGCTATCCTTCGGATAACGTTTTCTCGCCGATTAACATCTGCTCGAAAATAATAATCTTTTTCTTATTTTACCACTAATATTTCCCTTCCTCCCGGTCCAAATAGCTCATCGTCTAAATAGTAGATTTTTTCCGGTTTTATTTTATATAGTTCATGATCGTGCAAATAATCATCGGCCCAATCAAATCGCTTCTTAAAGAGTTCAAGTTCATTTTGACTTTTATTCTTATCCAGCATATGGGCTGTACCTTCCAACTGAATCCCAAGGATTTTTCCCGGCGTCTTTTGATGCTGATTAATCGCAACAGAAACAGATGGGTTGTTTAATAAATTTTGTGCTTTCCTTGTGTCTGGATCGGAGATAAAGTAAAGGTTCAAGTCGGTATCATACGCAAACATTACACTCGCTGCCCAGGGAGTATTATTTTCGGCTGTAGCTAAAGTCATCAACCTATTTTCTCCCAAATAGTCTAAGATATATTGTTTAAGCTTATCCTTAAGAATATTCATCTAGTATTATTAACCTTTAAAAGGCAGGGAGGTAACTAATAATAGCAAATACAAAACGATAGTAATTAAAAGAAAGCTTCCTTTAAAAAGGTTATTTTTAAAAAGGGACCAAATGTGGACAGCTATAAATATAAGCGAGGAAAAAACAACTAGGGTAAATATAATTAAGGAGTTGTTGGGACATCGATCAATACAAATAAAAGCAAATGGGAAAAACATCATAATAGCAACAAGGATCCCAATTCCAAACAGAGAAACTCTAAAAAACTCCTTTCTTACTCTTAAAAACAGGGCTGCAAATAAAACCCCAAGCAGCTGAACTGTTAAAAGCTGAAAATCAGAGAATTTCAAAAGAGTGGGTTCTTCAAGCCAGAGCGAATAAAATGAAGCGGCGTAAAACAGAAAACTTAATAGTAATAAGGCGGTTAAGAAAAATCTATTGTCATTCTTTCTGACAACAATCACCATTTATTTTTTACGCTTTAAAACAGATTTTACTGCTTCTTTGATTTTTTTCACACTCATCCCGTATTTTTCTAGGAGTTCGTTTGGCTGTCCGCTTTCCCCAAAAGAATCTGGCATACCAATCCGCTCCATTGGGACAGGGTAATTTTCGGCCAACACTTCAGCTACCGCTCCACCAAGACCACCGTTGATTTGGTGCTCTTCAACGGTAACCACCGCACCGGTTTTTTTAGCACTGGCCGCAAGAGTCAGCTTATCAATTGGTTTTATTGTGTGATTATTGATTACTTCAGCTTTTATGCCCTCCTTTTCTAATTCTTTGGCGGCAAGCAAAGACTGATAGACCAACGGTCCACAAGCTACAACAGTGACGTTTTCTCCTTCTCTGAAGATCTCTGCTTTTCCGATTTTAAATGATGTATCTTGCGTCGTAATAACCGGCGTCTTTTCCCGGTGAAACCTAAAGTAAGATGGCCCTGTATATTCACCAATAGCAATCGTTGTCTTTTTCGCTTCAAGAGCATCGCAAGGAACTTCTACAATGATGTTGGGCAAACAACGAACGATAGCAATATCTTCCAATGCCTGGTGCGTTGCTCCGTCTGGTCCAACAGAAATACCAGCATGAGCCCCGGCCACTTTCACGTTCGCTTTACTGTAACAAACACTCACTCTAAGCTGATCCCAACATCTTCCAGGAACAAAAACAGCGTAAGAGGAAACAAAAGGAATTTTGCCGGAAAGCGCCAATCCCGCTGCAATTCCCATCATATTTTGCTCGGCCACACCAACCTCAATAAACCTCTCCGGAAATTTTTCCTGAAACATATTGGCCCTGGTGGATTCGGAAAGATCGCCAGTTAATACAACAACATTAGGGTTCTTTTCACCCAAAGCAACTACCCCTTGACCATACCCGTCACGAGTAGGTACTTGTTCCACTTCGCCCTCAAAAAGTTTTGGGTTCAAATTTTGTTCGTTCATTAAAATGGAAGAGCTCCGAGATCAAATTCCTTAAACATTGGTAGTACAAAATAAATTAAAGCCAAAATAGCAATAAGTATGACGACAAAACCAACCAATATATTAAGTGGTTTCATGTTTCCATTCTTTTAAAATAACTTTACTCATGATCGCTTATTATTTTTCCTTTCTATTTTAGGATCAAAAAGTTTTGGATTCGGTCTGGCGCTTGTCATTTTTTACTCTCTTTGGCTGTTACTTGTAAGTACCTCCTTGTTACCAAAATCAATCCAATCAACACAACTACTAACTCCAAGAATAACCACCGTTTATCAACCGCTGTGAAACCACGGCCCGCGCTATATAATATCGTAAACAAACCACCAAAAACTAAACCTGGCGCTACCGGTCCCATCGCCTCACTAATAAACAGGGCTCCAGCGGCAAGTGCGACAAAACCAATTATCGTTATCGGTATGAAGATGTTTCGATTATAAGTCTGCATTTCCTTTTCGAAATCCTTATTACATTTATCAACAGCTGCTTGCTCAGACTCGGAAGGTTCCTTTGAGCCTTGCCAAGACATGGTAGATTCGCATTCATCACTCATTTTTGGTGATGGATAAAAAGCTTCCGCCCCCAAACCAACCATCAAAGGAAAAACGATCGCAATCGCAACAAGTAATCCAATTTTAATTGCATTAGTCATTTATATCACCACCTTACTCATGTTCACTTATTATTTTTCCTTTCAATGTTCTTATTTCTTTTAGGGCCATTTTTGCTTCGTCTTCTTTTGGTGGTTTGCCATGCCAGTGATAATCAAATTCCATAAAGTCAACTCCTTTACCGGGAATCGTGTGAGCAATAATCATTACTGGTTTTTCATAAATTGCTTTTGCTTCGTTGCAAGCATCGATTATCTCCTGAATATTATGTCCATCAACTTCAAGAACGTGCCAATTGAAACTTTCGTATTTTTCGCGAAGTGGCTCAAGGGGCATAATATTTTCTGTCATCCCATCTATCTGAATATTATTACGGTCGGTGATGGCCGTAAGATTAAACAGTTTATTTTTCCCGGCAAACATAATAGCTTCCCAGTTTTGGCCTTCATCCTGCTCACCATCTCCCAACAAGCAATACACCCAATATTTCTTGCTGTCCATATGGGCTGCCAAGACCATACCAATTGCCTGGGAAAGCCCTTGGCCCAGCGGACCACCGCTATTTTCTATCCCAGGCAAAGAGCCTACATGAGGGTGGCCTTGTAAACGAGTGTTTAGTTTTCGCAGCGTTCCAAGAGCTTCTTCACGAGAGAAATAACCAGCATGGGCAAGTGTAGTATAGAGTACTGGCGCGATATGGCCGTTGGAAAGAACTAACCGATCACGGTCCTCCCATTTTGGGTTTTTAGGATTATGGTTCAAAACAGAGAAGTAAAGTGCGGTGAAAACATCTGCCATTCCAAGTGGCCCAGCGCTATGACCGCTTCCTGCTTCAAGAAGCATTTTGATTATATCTTGGCGTATTGCATTTGCAGTCTTTTCCAAGATTTCTATATGAGTGTGTCCTAAATGGTCCTGCGGTTCACCAATTTTCATGAGCAGATTTCCTTATTTGACTGTTATTGTTCCCCCTTCACTTGAATTCAGGTGATTGTGATAGCCAAAGCTTCCTGTTTTTGTAACCACCACGCTTTTACTTTCACCCGGCGCCAGATTCAGGGTAAAATCTCCACCAGAAACTTCTTTGTTGCCTGTATGGATTGGGTGCGGATTAGCTCCAATTTTTATCTCCTGATCGCCGTTGTTTAACCAAGTTATCTTACTACCCGAATTCACAGTTACTTCAGATGGTGAGAAGCTACCATTACTATAAGTAATAGTGACACCCTCTTCTTTGTTTGCTGATGGAGAGCCTTGCCGAACAGCGGAAGATGTGCTACCTGTCGTTGTAGCTGGAGTTGAACCAGTATCTGGTTGATATACACCTTTAAATAGTATAAATGCTGCAACAACTACTACCAAAATTATTATTGCTATTACAATTGTTCTAATTCAACTCACCCCCTAACTATTTTTAGAAATCTTTAACATCTTCTTTCAACGAATTAAGTGCGTTCTTTACTCTTTCTGAATAGGTCTCGCCTTCTATTGTATCATTTTCGAAAATATAACTTCCAGAATTCAAGATAGTTGCTCCTGCCTCGGCTGCTTTTCCAGCAGTTCCGGGAGATATACCTCCATCAATTTCGACTCTTATGTCAGGTCTCATTTCCTTTATCTTTTTAATTTTTTCTAAACTTCCATATACAAAATGCTGTCCAGAAAACCCTGGATGCACACTTAAAACCAATGCAGTATCGAGATGGCCAATTAAATGCTGTAATCTGTCTGCTGGTGTTGTGGGATTAACTGAGGCTCCAATTTCTATCTTGTGTCTTCTTAAATGATGGATCAGTCCAATTGGATCCGCAGCAGTCTCGACAGGAAAAATAATTCTTTTAACCGCTTGGATTTCAATAAAAGGATCGACCCAATCTTCAATAAACCGAACCATTAGTTGAATTTCAAGCTTTTTAACTGTTCGAAAATCTTTAACTACTTGCGGTCCAATAGTTTTATTTGGCGCAAACCGACCATCAACAATATCTATTTGTATCCATTCAACCAAAGGTTCGATTACCTTAAACTTTTTATGGTAATCTGCGCTTGTTTTACTTAAAATCGCTGGAATAATTTCAACCACTTGACGCCTCAATATTCCTTATTTTGTTAATCCTCCTTACGTGGCGTGTTTCCCCAGTAAAAGGTTGTTCCAACCATGCTTTTACAGCTCTTAAAGCAATCTCTTCGGGGACAAATCTTGCTCCAATTGACAAAACATTGGCATCGTTGTGCTCTCGCGTCAATCGGATCATTTCAAAAGGATCCTCGCTTTTCCTACCAGTTATGTCGGCAGCTTGAAAGGGAGCGACAGCAGCATAAAAGAGGGCGCAGCGAACATTGGGAAACTTATTCGCAACCATAGCTTCGGCCTGGCCCGACCCTCCAAAAATAACAGCTTTTGATTCTTCTGGATCTTTAGAAACACTCTCCACCGCCTTGCTAATAAAATCGGGGTAGTCATCGTTTGGGTCAAATTTGTTTGCGCCGCAATCCGTCACATCATAACCAGCGCTTTTGAGATAGTTTTTCACTTTTTCTTTTAGTTCAAACCCTGCATGATCGCTAGCTAAATAGATCATAGATTTCAGATATCAGATTTCAGATCTAAGACCTAAGACCTATGAGCGAGCGCAGGCTGCTGTTTCGAATGTAGTTTGACCTAAACGCAGAAACTGAAAGTTTCTATTTAACGATAGTTTAAATGAGAAACAGTAGCTAAGCTCGCATTTCTACTTCTTAATTTGCTTTCCTGCACGGATTACTTGTTCTACTAATCGGTGGGAATATCCCATTTCGTTGTCGTACCAAGCAAAAATTTTCACTAAATCTCCATCAACTACCTGGGTCAAAGAAAGGTCCACAATCGAACTTTCTGTCCTGCCAACAATATCACTACTAACAAGCGGCTCTTCTGTCACGGCTAAGATACCTTTATATAGGGGGCTTGCAGACGCCTCATTGAATGCCTTATTCACCTCGTCAACCGTAACTTTTTTCTTTAAAAGAAAGGTAAAATCAGAAATCGAGCCAACTGGTGTCGGAACGCGAATCGCCATACCGTCAAATAAACCTTTTAGTTCTGGTATGGTTTCAGTTGTAGCAACTGCAGCTCCTGTTGTAGTAGGAACAATATTTTCTGCTGCCGCACGAGCACGTCGTAAATCCTTATGTGGGCCGTCTTGCAAGTTTTGATCTGCAGTATAGCTATGTATTGTAGTCATCATCGCTTTAGCCACACCAAATTTGGCGTGCATGATTGCGGCAACCGGCGCAACAGAGTTTGTCGTGCAAGAAGCATTGTTTATAATCTGCTCTTCCCCCATATCTTGATCGGCATTTACACCTATTAAATAAGTACCAATATCTCCACCTTTTGCTGGCGCGCTTATCACTACTCTTTTCGCTCCAGCCTTTATGTGCCCCATGCTTCCTTCCTTATTTGTAAATCTTCCAGTTGATTCAATTACCACGTCTACTTCTAATTCTCTCCAAGGCAGGTTAGAGGGGTCTTTTTCGGCAAAAACCTCGTATTTTTGGTTGTCAACAATAATATTATTTCCGCTGGCGGAAATTTTTCGATGATAAACACCGTAGGCTGTATCATATTTGAGAAGATGGGCGAGCGTTGCAGCATCTGTGAGATCATTAATTCCGACAATATCGACTTCGTTTTTATGATGATCCAGGCCAACTTTAAACGCGCTCCTGCCTATCCTACCAAACCCGTTTATTGCAACCTTCAACATAAAACCTCCTTTTTCCATTATCGATCAAAAGTGTTTCAGTTTCAAGGCTTAACCGGCTTGATATATTTCACTGTTTGGGTGGAAGGCCGCCCAGGAAAACCAAAAAGATATTGTGGGAATTATTTCGGCGCCGTCTGTAAGGTTTTTAATACGGACTGATCCATCATTGTTTCTTGTTATTTGAAGTTTTTTTCCGGCAAAGTCATCTGTAAATTTGGGGTTTTTCTTCAGTTCTTCTTCCGGGTAAACCTTGGATTTACCTTTAACTTCTATTCCAAAAACAATTGTTTTTTCAAAAAGTCTTTTATCTTCATTTTCTAAAGGCGCAAAGACACCAGCTCGAATATAATAATCTTTATATGGGTCACTGCTGTAATCACGGGCGGAACCGGTTTCACGGGAAAGAACTTTAGTATCTGGATGTTCCTTCACCCAATTCCTCCAAGAAACAGTATCTAAGGTTAGTTGTTTTAACTTAATATCTGTCAAGTCTCCTACAATAGCTTTGCCACCAACCTGAGTCCAAAGATTTTCGGTTGTAATTTGATCGTTGGTGCGGTTGTACATTACTAAATTGGAGTTGTAAAGTTTACCGGAAACTCCAAATTCCACTTCTATTCCATTTACTTTTCTTTCGAAAGCAAACGCTGTATGGGAAAGTGGGTCGTAAGTGATTAAAATTGGGTCGCCAGCTATTATATCGTTTACAATTTCATGCCAAGTTAAAATCCGTTGAGGATAAGCACGCGACTGCCCTTTATAAACCATTCCGAAAACGACATCTTCCGCTTTTAAGCTACCCCAACCTTCAGATGTATTATCAAACTTAGGTTTATCAACTGAAGGAACTCCATCTTTTGGTGGGCCGCCGTCGGTTAATTTTTTTGGATCAACCGAAAATTTTTCTTTGTTAATATTGAATTCATCTCCCAATACGCTGTTATCTGGTTTTTTGATGCTTTCAACTCTTTCTTTTGTTACGTTATCTACGTTCGTTACAGTCGTTACATTGTTTCCTAACTTAAACCACGTAAATCCAACCAAAGCTAGTAAAAAAACCAATATTGGTATGATTAGATGTCTGAATCTTTGAAAATTTAATTTATTCTTATTCATCACGGATTTTAATTTTATCACTGGTGTAAACAAACTAGTTTCCAATTGATTTTTATTGAAACAATTTAAATAGCGCTTTTTATAGCTTCAAACCAAACCTTATGCCCCTCGTTATTTGGATGAAATTTATCAGGAGCGAACGTACCTTTTTGGGGAACCCCTGGCTTTATGTAAACAATATTTGAATATTTTTCAGCGCTCTTCGCCATGGCGTCAGCGTATTTTTGCTCTCGAATTTTATAAACCCATCTCAAAGGTAGTGGTAAAGCTGGCGCTGTTGAAACTCTTCCAGGGCCCAACAAAATCATCTTATCTGTAAGTTTAGAATATTTTTCCAATACTCTTTTTGCGGACTCATCAAATTCATTAAGATTAGTAAAATGGAAAACATCGTTTGATGATACAATCAAGATTATCAAATTTTGCTTTTCAGGGGGTAATGGCAAATCTAATAACTCTGCCATTCTCGTACCAGATTTTGCTTCATTAATAAAGGTTAATTTATTTTTCATCGCCAGAAAGCTAGCAAGTCTACCAGCAGTACTAGTTTCAAAACTACTTGCTCCAACACCAGCTGCGATACTATCTCCACTAATAAAAACTTTTAAGGTTGGTTTGTCTTTGTCGCCAAGTTTTAAGTTTTGTGTATATTCAGTTTTCGTTAGGATCCCCGCTTTTCTTAAGTAATAGCCAGAATAAGCAGCCTGGGGTACTAAATAAACAATAACTGCCAGGAGAAATACCAGCATAAATCTTTTTACCATAACCAAATACCAACTTTTTCAAGGTTGCTTATTGCTTCATTCATTTCTTTATCATTGTGTAGTTAGTGCTTCCTAAGGTTATAATATTCACGATTCATGTTAAAGAGGTTAAAGGAAGATCTAAGAAAATTTGCTAGTCCAGAAAAAGCAAAAAATTTGGCGCGGTTTTTCAAAACTGGTCCCGGTCAATATGGTGAGGGAGATCGATTCATTGGTGTAACTGTACCGCAGTCTCGCGCCGTAGCCAAAAAATACAAAGACCTACCCCTCAAAGAAGTTACTATTCTACTTCACTCACCTATTCACGAGGAAAGGCTTATCGCTTTACTTATCCTTATCGAACAATTCAAGGCTACTGACCGACGGAGCAACGAAGAAACTCGCGAAAAAATTTACCGTTTTTACCTCTCTAACACAAAGTACATAAACAACTGGGACCTGGTTGATCTTTCTGCCTCTAGGATTGTTGGCCCTTACTTAGAAGATAAACCAAAGGATATACTGAGAAAACTTGCTCTCTCAAAAAGTCTTTGGGAGAGAAGAATAGCAATGATATCCACATTTCACTATATCTGGAACGGCGATCCAAAGTGGGGTTTGGAAATAGCCGAGATATTATTAAATGATAAGCACGATCTTATTCACAAAGCGGTCGGCTGGATGCTGCGGGAAATCGGCAAAAACTGCGGGGAGAATGTTTTAACTAATTTTCTAGATGAGCATACGGGGGTTATACCTCGTACCACATTACGCTACGCCATTGAAAAATTCCCTGAAGAAAAAAGGCAAAAATATCTAACCAGGACGTCTTAAACCCTCAAACTATTTATAGAAAACTCAAATCATTAAATCTCTTTTTCGAAAAGCAACGATACTCAAAATGAGAAATACTAGGGAAATACAAGTAAAGAAGAGCACGCTTCCCCAATCCAAACCATTCACGATTGGATTATTGGCCGTGTAATGATAAAAGGGCGACACCTTTTGAATTTTCTCAAGAAAATCAACTATTGGAGCTAGAGCATTAATAAAAAAGGTCAAAACCGCGACAGCAGTTGTCAACCCAATCGCCACCCCTTTGCTACCCGTAAAACTACCAATTAACAAGGCTAAAGTTCCAAAACTAAGCGATAAAAGAAGAAGGCTAAGAGTCACGGCGATGAGTTTGTCTAAAGCGATGGTGATATCCACAAATTCAATTCCGATAAATAGACCCAGAACCACTACAACCGAGAGGAAAAGTAGACCGCCTATTAAAGCGCCCCATTTTTCCAAAACAACCCGGCTTCGTCTTATTGGAGTAGCTAGAAGAATGTCCAATGTACCTTTTTCCTCTTCACCGGCAATGGCACTACTGCCAACTCCAATTGCGTAAAAGAGAAACAGCAGTGGCAGCATCTGGGTATAAACCTCACTGCTAATATATCCCACCGGACTAGCGTAATCTGACTCGCCGATAAAGGCCGCCCGAAAAGCTTCCGGCATCTTTTCGATATACTCGTTCAAAGCTTGGGCGCTCTCCTGAACACTTGGATATATTGCCATGTACAAGGCAATTAAACCCACGAGTCCAACTATCCAGAAAATAAAGGATTTTCTCTGCGTTTTCAATGATTGGGTGAGTATCTTAGGCCACATTTTTATCCCTTTTATAGTAATCCAAAAACACCTGTTCCAAATCTGCTTCTTGAGTGATCAGGTTTAGAACCTCATACTTTGAAATTTTTTTAATAAGTTGGTCTAGAGATCCTTCCACCCTGCAATGAGCTATATTACCTTCTACCTGCAACTCTCTGACGCCTTTAATACCTTGAAGATCTGCGGTTTTTACCTCCCTTGCAAACTGTATTTCTAAGGAACGCACGGCCCGTTTTTTTAACGTGTCAATCTCTTCAGTTACTATCAATCTTCCTTCTTTAAGGATGCCAACGCGGTGGCACATTCTTTCGACCTCGGGAAGAACGTGGGAGGAAATGAAAAAAGTGCTTCCTGCCTGGTTCACTTCGGAAACAAGATCGTAAAATTCTCTTTGAATCAAAGGATCCAACCCCGTGGTTGGTTCGTCCAAGATCAAAAGCTTTGGCTCGTGCATAAAAGCGGCAATAATGGCTATTTTTTGCTTGTTTCCATGCGATAAAGATTTGATCGGTTTATTTAAATCGACCTGTAACCTGAACGCCAATTTTTTAACGTATTTCCAGTCAACTCCGCCCTGTAGGCTTGCTTGAAATTTTAGATGATCCCTGCCCGATAAAGTATCGTACATGTGAATTTCGCCGGGGATGTAACCAATATCACCCAGGATCCCCGTACTTTGTTTTTGGGGGTCCTTACCAAAAACTGCCGTTGATCCGGACGTGGGGTTAATGAAATTCAGAAGCAACTTGATAGTCGTCGATTTGCCAGCACCGTTTGGTCCCAAGTAACCGAAAACTTCGCCCTCGTGAACGGCGAGATCCAGGTCCATTACTCCAACCTGCTTTCCGTAATACTTGGTAAGCTTTTTAGTTTCGATAACAACAGTGGGTTCCATATAAATGTTAGTGAACACTACATTTTCGCAAAAATTTAGATCTGCGACAAGATGGTTTGGCTTACCAAAAGAAAAACGGCTCCAACAGATTCGGTGGGACCGTCTTTCAAAAAATTTTATTTACCATTATTTTATTCTTTGGTCCAAGCACTCATTATCATTTGCTTAGCATCTTCAGGTGAACCACCAGCCATTTCAGGATGAACCTGTGCTAAGTGAGGTTGGGTTTGCTCCATAAGTTTAGCTACTGCTTCTTCATCATTATCTGCTTCAACAGTGAAAGTTTGAGGCTCATGACCCTGATCACATGTAAAAGAGTATTTCATCAATATCACCGCCTTTCTAAGGTTTTTTAATTATGACTTTTTAGTAAATTTTGTCAACCAGTTTTGAATTAGATTGACCTTCTCAAATCTATTGTATCTTTTAAATCTGGACCTGTGGAAATCAACGTAATGCCTTTGAAATAAGGAGATTCTTTCTTCAATGTTGAATTTATTTCGTTTATAAAATCCTGAACCTGCAAAGTTAATTTATTAAAATCTTTCACGCCAGAGTTGTCTTTAAATAATCTATCCACACAAGTAATTGCTGCAGCTGTTGCGGTATTTGCAATTATAGCTTCCTTGGCCATATTTTTGTCGAAATCCCCCAGCCTCCTTAATCTCCCACTCACGGTTCCGCGTTCCTCTATACCTTTCTTTTGCCTCTCCTCCTCACTCCAATGTGACTTCATTGGTCCTTTGCCAACACGCGAGACATAGGATTTAAATACCACTATTATTTCATCAATTGCCTTTGGTCCAATACCTATATCGGCAGCGAATTGGCTGGCCGTTGTATCTTGAGAGGTAACAAATGGGTAGAATTTATAATTAAGGAGTGAAAGACCGTAACCTTGAACCCCCTCGACCAAAATATTTTTGTTGGCGCTAGAAGCTTGACTTACTTCGCTAGCAACATCAACTAAATATGGCTTAAGAGATTCAACCTCTTTAGCAATTATTGCCTTTCTTAAAATTCTATCAACCCTTGCCGGGCCAGTACCTGTTCCGACAGAGCCCACCCGATTAACTAAGTCTTGTTCACGTTCTTTATGTTCTTCTTGGATTATAGTACAGCCATAATCTATGCCAATTCTATTACTTACAGCGTAATTTTCTATTTCTCTCAAGACTACTTCTGGATTGATAACAGTACCTCTAGCGATTAAAAGTTTTGAGTCTGGATTTATAAAGCCTGAAGGAATTTGCGTTACTTTTTTACCTTCGGTTACTGTGTGGCCAGCTTGCGGACCACCACCTGCTCGTACTACAAATTCTGGATTATCAGTGCTAGCAAGATAACCTACAACCTTGCCTTTTCCTTCATCACCATAAAACCCACCAACAACAATACTCAACATATAAGAAAATAGCCAAACACAATAATTTTTACACAAACTAATAATGCAGGCAAGCGTTGGAGCCTAAACGATTAGTGGAACTTCCCCTCTTAGGTACGAACAATGTTGGAAAGAAACTATACTAGTGTTGATGCTGATCTTGCTCACTCGCTTCTATTTTCCGTTGGCAAGTAGTACAAAAAAGACCTTTTTCGAATGGAATGCCATACATATTGCAGGTTTTTTCTTCACAGTGAACTAGACCTTCGTCATACTGCTCCTGAGTAACTACAGCTCCACAAGTTCCTGTACAAAAATATCTTGTCTCAACTGCCATAAATTTCGCCTCCTTTTGGCCCTGTTAATTAGCAGCAGGGCCGATTAAGTAAATAGATTTTATCAATTTCGGAATACTTAAAATATCTATTGGTTGTATTGTAGTTGTACCTAATACAGAGGTGGGTTGTTCGAAACTTACCCTTGAAGATGGTTTATATATTCTTTTCAGCAGATCGGAAAGGCTTTGCACTTCAGTGTAGGATTTTGGAGCCTGTATTTCCTGTGGCTTATTTATTTGCTCAAGTGTATAAGTGAGATGAAAATTTAAGGTTACAGGTCTGCTTGCCAAAGAACCGGTTACTAATGAAGTTGGATAAACAACCTTAGTATTGAAATCGAATTTGTTGAAAATAAAGTCGTCTTTTGTAACCCATATCTCTACCACTGAATCTTTAATTAAATTTGTAATTTGTCCTATATTTTCTTCCAAATCTCGTACGTTACCTAAATTTTTATCTATCGCTCCCGACTCTTTATAAAAATCCACTATTAGGTTTTTTAGATCTTCACTAGTCAATTCTAGA
>MHCR01000020.1:0-129 GCA_001816695.1 Candidatus Woykebacteria bacterium RBG_16_39_9b | reverse complement strand
TTATTAAACAGTCCCCTTTCTTCAACCTTTTCTAGGAATTTTGATATTTGTTCATCTGAATTATTTTGTACTTCCTCATCGGTTTTAAACTCAATACCCGTTTCTTTTTCAAGATTTTGCATATTTAAT
>MHCR01000019.1:3988-25210 GCA_001816695.1 Candidatus Woykebacteria bacterium RBG_16_39_9b | reverse complement strand
CTCTTTCAACCAAAAAGCTTTCATGTGTGGGTCTTGGATAAGATCTACTATATACCGCCTGTATTCTTTATCTGTTAAAAGTCTCGTGATAGATAAAAGAGACGTATTCGGTACTTCAAGCAACGTCAAGATACAGTTTTTTAAAATGTACTCAAGTCTCGGACCCCAACTTTCAGCAAAGTATTTTTTAAAAATATCCACTAACGTGTCGGCCATCAATGTGCGCTGCTTGGGATCAACCATTTCCAACATATTAAGCGAAATTGGATAGTCAGCATCAGCTGGGTTAAAAATTACAACATCATCCAGTCGATTTTCGGGGACTGCATTGAGTAATTCATCAACGAGCTGTCCGTGGGGGTCAAGAATAGCCACTCCCTCGCCTGCTTTCATATCTTGGATAATCATATTTTTTATAAGAGTACTTTTTCCAGTACCAGTCTTACCTATTATATACATGTGCTTTCTTCTATCAGGTTTTTTGATTCCAAACTTTACCTCAACGTTTCTGTAAAGCGTCTTGCCAATAATTGTCGCTGCGCTGGTAGGAAGATTAAGCGGTGGTTCCCCTTTACCCGAACGGGTCCAAGAAATAGAAGGTGCCTCCACCGAAATATTTGGCATATGAAATATCGAAGCAAGCTCTTCGATATTTAGAATATAGTCCCCTTTTTCGTGTTCGGGGAAAGACCGATTTTGGTACCCGGTTACAACTGATTGAATAGTTGGAGATGATGGATCAATAACAAATCCATTTAAGTTTGCTGTGGTATATTGTTTAAACGCACCTACAACAGACGATAATCTCTCTTCTGCACTTTCACGACTATCGGAAACAGTCACTACCCTTATTTTTGTTTCGAAACCAATTTTACTTAACTTATTCTCCAAAAGTTTGAGCGCTAGTTCTTGACCCGCTGAAAGTTTTACCGGCATATAAGAGGATTTTTCTTCTACATACCCTGCGGGCCCAACTATCATGTGTTTAAACACGTTACCGCCAACAGAAATAATATGCTTGCCCACATCAAGCATAATGTCTTGTGGGTTCAGAGTTACAGGATTTAAACCTGATCTGACTGCTTTGACATACTCGTTTCCTCTTTCCTGCCAAAAATCTTCTACTGGTCTTATAAGAATTTGTATCCAAACCTGCTCATCAGTCTTTTTACTTCCCAAAGCTTCAGTGATAGCAGCCAAAGGATCTACCTCAAAATCTCTAAAAGTCTTGATTGGAAAAATGAACTCTTTGGCCAAAGTTAGTTCTGTGGTGGCTACAGTTGAGCTTGCACCAACGCTTTTTGTATAATCGAGCGCATCTCTTATTTCCGCATCCGGATACTGAGCATATATTTGAGACTCAACAAAGTTTTTAAATGCTCTTGGGGTATAAACGTAAAACTTTATACCTTCATTGCTTGCTGCCATCTCCAGCGATAAATGTTCGTGGATACCAGGAGTAAAACGTAAAATACCATGAAGAGACGCAAACATTTGTTCGGCGGCGACAGGTAGTTTTTCGTTTTCTCGAGGAAGTTGAATTGAAAGAAGTACCCCTTCTCCGATTTCAGATTTTTTTGTGCCTAACTCCAGTCTCCTTGCATGAAGAAAGGCGAAAATGAATGAGATGGCAAGTACCACCCCAATTATGACTATATATAGCATAATGGTTCTCTCCCACTCCCTCCTTGTATTGGCCAAATTTTAGCTTATCTAGCCATGAAAGTCAACGCTATCTATATTAGCAGCGCGGAAACTAAAAAAACGCGCCAATTTCTTGGTGCGCTTTTTTAGGGGGGCCTAATTTTGGACCCCCCCGGAAGAAAGGAGAGAGATCGGCCTTATATTAGCAAAAATTAATGTAAAAGTCAACTTCTAAGGACCCGGCGACCAGTTAAGAATTTAAAATGCTTCTTCACTCTTACCCAAAACAACAACTATATCTGCCACACTAGAAACATCTTTGGCTTCTAAGACTTCTCCATTAACTACAGATTTTAGCCGTCTAAGTGTATTTTGTTTTTCATCCAAAACATAAATGGTGGTTTTATCCACTTCCTCATTGCTATTAGTAAGTATCACCGATGCCCCTAGGTTATTAATAATCTGCTTTAGCTCCCAACCTTCTTGCAGAGAACTACTTGTTGTTTTGATTTCAACACTAGTATTCTCTGATAATATCTTTGAATCAACTAAAGCCTCTCCAACTTTTTCAATTGAAAAGCTTGTTAAATCTCTTAAGGTCATAAAATCGATCTTATCGTCCCGGGCCTTCTTGAACCTCCACGCAACTTTAAAAAATTGCGAGAGTCTCAAGTTCGTTCTTATGTGAGAGTCGGCAAATTCTTTATTGACAATTAGATTGGTTAAAAAGCGAAAAGAGAAAAGCTCATCCCTAGCTTTGGCTACTAATTCCTCATTTATTACATTTCCAGTATCAAATATAAAATACCCATCAACAGGCACATAAAGTGTCCTTTTCACGCTATTTACTAGAGGATCAAGATTGTTTGAACTAAATTTATCCCTGAATTTTTCGGTTGGCACGGCTATAAAAAGAAACTTGTTTTCAACGGGGTCAAATGAAATTATATTTAAAGACACTAATTCATTTTTATCATTTATACTTGCCAACAATATATTTGTTCTAAAATCCATATCCACACGGTTCTTATTTGAGATGCTGGCTGGAAAATTTTTAAACGGCGAGTTAATTGCCTTGACAAACTTTGGAATTTGAAAACCAAGGTTTAGAAACAGAAAGAAAAGAACAATAATGAGAAAAAGCTTGATAAACTTATTTCTTTTTCTATTGTTTTGAACGCTCTTTATAAACTTGCGTGGTCGGGCAGGAGTCATAAACCTTTTAGGGATATTTTAACAGATCGCGGAAAAACATCGGCACTTCTTAATCAGATTTGCCTCTCCCCCAATCTAGTCTTTAATTCTTCTATATGGTTTTTTCTTAAATCTCCTTCCAAAAGATCCTGCAACTTTCCACTCGTTAAAAGATGGGATATATGATGACTACCTAAAACCCTCGGGATAATCACGTACGCCGCCCCCATTTTGTAGTACTCAAGGGCAGCTGATTCCGTTGGGGATGTCACAACTAAAGGCGGTTTTTTATGTAGATCTTTAAGGATTTCAAAAAGTTCTTTGGTGTCCTCACTATCAAACATTGTGGAGACTACCAGCTTTGATTTACCAAGACATGCTGACTCAGCTATTTCTGGGTCAGAAACATCTCCAAAAATAACCTCAATGCCTTTTTCACTTAAAGCACGTGTGGTGGAAGGGTCAAAATCTACTACCAAGAGATTTTCCCCCTTCTTGTATAGCTCCATTGCTACCTCCCACCCAAGCCTACCTGCACCGATTAAAACAACGTGGTCTTGTAAATCTTGACCTACATCTATAGCTTCTTCAGTTAAGTTTTTCCTTTGAAAGATTCTTAGCGGTTTGGCTAAAAACCGATACAACCGACTTGAATTCATAATAGAAAATGAGCTGACACCGATTGTCACCAATCCAACCGCGGTAATCAAACTAACAATTTGACTATTAATATGTTCGAGCCGTGACCCTAGCGCGACTAAAACAAGTGAAAACTCAGAAATCTGCGCCACTGTCACTGAAGCTAAAAAAGAAGTTCGTGCGCGAAAGCCTAAAACCCCCATGATAATCATCACAATAATAGTTTTTCCAACCAGTACAAACAATGAGAGCACAATTGTTGATCCTATAATTCCGTTTAAATTACTTAGCCCTGTTTCTAAGCCTAAAACTATGAAAAATATAACTATAAATAAGTCACGGAGAGGTCGTATTCTGGTTGCTATTTGATGCTCTTCCCGCAAATTAGCAAGCCCTATGCCTGCTAAAAAGGCTCCTATCTCAATTGAAAAACCCAAAGCAGCTGTTGCGGAAGCAAATAGTAGTGCCCAAGAAATACTTCCTAAAAAAAGTAGCTCCGTACTTTTAGCCAACCTGTCAAAAAGAGACTGCAAAAGGTTTCTGTTTAAGAAAATTATCAAACCGACAAGAACTACACCTTCGATAAAAGTGATCGAAAACTTTACAAAATTTACATCTTTACCAAGCGATGCGATAAAAATTAAGGCTAAAATGGCAATAAAATCTTGAACGAGCAGAAATCCAACAGTAATTTTTCCATACAAAGAATCCAAATCTCTCTTTTCTGTCAGAAGTTTAACAACAATTATTGTGCTGGAAAAAGTAAGTGCAGCGGCTATGTACACAGCTTCTATACCACCAAAACCTAAGACGCGACTTAGAATAAATCCAGCTAAGCCCGTGAAAATTATTTGTCCCAAACCAGTTAAAAGTGCTGCTCTTCCAATATATTTAATATCAGAGAAACGCAATTCCAAACCAACTAAGAAAAGTAGAAAAGTAATACCAAGCTGGGCAAGAAAATCCAAAATTGGGCGGAAATTGCTGGCCTCAAAGTAACCTGACATACCCACTAAGATACCGGTAACGATGTAAGCTAAGATTGAAGGCAGTCTGGCTTGTTTAGCAAATGCGGAAAGAATTGTAGCGAGGGATAAAATTAAGCCAATTTGTAAATATGGGACGGACATTAATTATATTTTACCAAATAACTCTCCCTCTAATCATCCTTTTTTAGTTTGATTAGGATATTTTGAAGATCGACTGGTAATTCGCTTTCAAAACTGACGCGTTTACCCGTTGATGGGTGGGTAAATTCCAAATACGCAGAATGCAAAAATATGCGGAAAAGAGGTTTGCCACCGTAAAGTCGATCGCCAACAATTGGATGACCAATATGGGAAAGGTGAACTCTAATTTGGTGAGTTCTTCCGGTTTTTGGCACAACTTCCAAAAAGGTAGCGTTTTTGAATCTTTCTAGTACCGTGTAAGAAGTCTCTGCTTCTTTTCCAGACTGATCAATTGTAAATCTTCTTGGATCTTTTGGATGGCGACTTATTTGATCTACAATCTTACCCCAATTTTTCTCTACCCTACCTCCTACTAAAAGGAGGTATTTTTTAATCACCTTCTTAGATTTAAATTGATTTTTTAAGTTCTCTAAGGCACCAACCTTTTTTGCGACGACAAGTAATCCGCTTGTACCCTTATCCAAACGGTGAACTATCCCGGGTCTCAAAGTCTCTGCAATTCCCGGAAGGTTTCCAAAATGGTATAGCAGAGCGTTTACCAGCGTTTCAGAGGGATGATCCTGAGTTGGGTGCACCACCATCCCAGCCTTTTTATTTATAACTAAAAAATCACCATCTTCATATATTATATCTATAGGAATGTTTTCGGGCTTAACTTCGATCGGCTTTGGAGAAGGTATTTCAATTTTAATTAAATCCCCCCTTTTTACAATATAAGAAGGCTCCATGGATCTATTATTAACTTTTATAAATCCTTCCTTAATAAGTTTTTTGGCACGGGAACGCGATAGTAATTTGTCTTTTTCAGCTACGAACTGATCCAGGCGCGTTGAATCTGGTTTAATTTTGATCTTTATTGTTTTCACTTCGCGAGATTAGCTTTGTTGAGGAAAACTTTTACTTCATTGAGGACTTGATCTGGATTCATAGCAGACTTTATCAAATATCCGCTTGCACCAAGGTTAAAACCTTCTTTTATTATTGAATCTTGACCTAAATTTGTTAGAAGAACCACTGGGCCGTTGGTTGATTTTGGTGGAGATTCCTTAAGCTTTCGGAGGATCTCCAATCCATCTATTTTTGGCAGCATTATGTCCAGCAAAACAAGATCATAACCACCGGCTTGAAGTTTAGTTAAACCAATATCACCATCGCTCGCCAAGTCTACAATATAACCCTCCTCCTTGAGTAATTCTTCATACAACTCTCTAAGAAACTGATCGTCTTCAACAACTAAAATCTTATTCGCAGCCATATATTAAAAAATATAACATATTAGTATCTTTTTGCAACTATCTTAGCCTTGAACATCCCTGACAAAATCTTGCTGCTGGGAAAATCTCGAGTCTTTCAAGGTTTATTTTTTTACCACAATTTAAGCAAACTCCGTACTTACCATTTTCAATCCGACCAAGAGCCCCCTCAACTTCCCTAAGATCTTGCTTTAAATTACTTCTAGTCGCTGAGATCCTATCGTGACTTTCTATTTCACCACTAGCCTCATCTGAAGCTGCAGAAGGAACTGTTCTTTCAGGGTCAGAATAAGGATCCTCACTCTTATAAAAACTAAGATCCTTCGTTAACTTTTCTCTTTCTTCTAAAAGTTTCTTTTTAAAATGTCCAACGTCCACTTTTTGCCTTTCTTAAAAACTTTACAGAAACTTCTTTTATATTAAAAAAATCAGCTTTTATATCTCTCAGTTTAAAATAGTATAGCCCGAAGACCCCAAAAAGGGCAAGTAAAAAATTGCTTAAAGAGTATAGATCGATAAATAATACGAAACTTCTCTCAGCCTTAAAATCTTGTAAGAAGTACCGACCAATACCAAAAAAGAGCAGCGCTAAGAAGAAAACCTGGCCATTTTTTGAAACCTCTAAGCTTTTCGCATAAATTCTAAATAAAATTAAAAGAAGTAACAAGTAAAAAAGGGCTTCATACAACTGAAGTGGGTGACGCTCCCCTACAATATTTTTTAACTCAAGAGCCCAAGGTATGGTAGAAATCGTCCCATAATCAACTCCGGCCAGAAACGAACCTATTTTTATAAGAACAGCAGACGCTAATAACGACAGCGCTGCAACATCTGCAATTTCGAAAAATGACCATTTCCACCGCTTGGAAAGAAAGATTGTGACAATTGCTAAAACTACTATTCCACCAAAAACAGCAAAACCACCCTCCCAAATCGCTAATATTTTCACAGGGTGCTCTCTAAATATATGCCAATTAATGAGAACGTACCAAAGCCTAGAACCGATTATTAATGATATCAAGCTAGTTATAGATAAATCCAGCAGCTTCTCATCCGGATAGCCTTTTTTTCTACCTTCTCTCCAAAGAATAAAAGTGCCAGTAAAGTATGCTAGCATAAGAAAAAAACCAAATGAAGAAATTGTAATCGGGCCTATTTGGAATAAAATTGGTAGCATAGAACTTGAGAATTTTTAACTCTCCCTTTCCATACCTTCCATCAATTTGACCAGTGTACGCAAACCGACACCCGTCGGTCCTCTGCTAAGGTAGGGTCGTTCACCATCAAGCCACGCGGTTCCCGCAATATCTAGATGAACCCATGATGTTTTTTCCGGAACAAATTCTTGTAAAAAAACAGCGCCTGCAATAACCCCAGCTCCTTTTTTTGGTGGAATATTCGCAATATCCGCCACTTCACTTTTGAGAAGCTCTTTATGTTCCGGATAGATGGGAAACTGCCAGACACGTTCCCCTGCGTTTTTAGCAGCATCAGCAACTTGTTCCACCCAGCTTTTTGGCCTTCCCAAAATTCCGCTTGCTTGATCGCCAAGAGCAACAATTACAGCACCAGTAAGGGTTGCTAGGTCTACAATATGAGTTGCTCCTAGTTTTACTACGTAGCTTAAACCGTCCGCTAAAACAACTCTTCCTTCTGCATCAGTGTTAATAATTTCAATTGTTTTTCCACTAAATGATTTTAGTACGTCTCCCGGTTTCAAGGCTCTTCCTCCTGGAAGATTTTCAGTCAAAGGTAAGGCGGCAACCACGTTAATTTTCGGTCTAACCTCACCCACTATTTTCATGAAGCCTAAAACTGCTGCAGCACCTGACATATCCATTTTCATTTCGTGCATTTTTTCGCTTGGCTTGATTGAAATGCCACCCGAATCAAATGTAATACCTTTACCAACAACACCAAGTGTCTTCTTCCCACCACCCCTGTATTCCAAAGCAACAAAATATGAAGGTTCTTCGCTACCCTTAGCGATTCCCACAAAAGCTCCCATTCCCTTTTTCCCGGCCTCGGATTCGTTAAATACTTCTAATTTAAACTTATATTCTTTAGCGATTATTCTTGCCTCTTCAACCATTTTTGCCGGCGTCATCATATTTGCTGGCTCATTGATCATCTTTCTTACCCAATTTGTAGATTCTGAAACTACAATTGCATGTTTTTTTGTCTCGTCATTAAGTTTTCCCACGATGGTCAACTCCTCAATTTCACCTGCGTCTTCCTTCTTTGTTTTATAAAGTCCTGGATCAAAGGTAGCTAGATAAACTCCTTCAATAATTTCTTCGTACCTACCTTCATCTTCTAAATAAATTGCCAGTTTCTTTACTCCAATTTTAAGTGCTCTTTTAACCCCTGCTCCGGCAACATTTCTTGCTAACCTTGAATCAAACTCATTTTTATTGCCCCCGCCCACCAAAAGAACTCTTGTAGAAGGAATTTTCTTATGCGCAAAAATTGAAGTTGTTTCGTAAAGCCTTCCTTTAAACTCTCCTAATCTTATTGTTTCGGAAATTGCATTCGAAAGAGCTTTATCTAAATCTGCAATTTTACCAGAGGGCTTTTCTCCTTCAAAAAGGATAACGGCAACGGCATCTGTATGGATTTTTTCGAGTTTTTCACTTGTAGAATTAATTTTCATGAGTTCAAATTTTACCATAAGAAAAATAAAGGGGCAAACGCTAGGCAAAGTGCGTCTACCCCTAATTCAGATCTTAGAGCAGTTGGTTAGGCCGCTAGGCACAGGCAGGTTTCTGTCCTAAGCACGCCATCCACATTCTGGATAACATCCGTGACGAATTGGCCGATCTTGTCCAGGGTATCGGACTCGATAGCCGCTATCACGTCGAACGGACCGGTGACCGAGTCGGCGGCGAGAACACGAGCGCTACTATTCCCCTTGGGATGACCCATCAGCTCTCTAAGAGCACTGGAAACCGCCGTGGGCTTGCCAACTCGGCAGTCGATCAGCACGATGGCTTTTACCACCGAAGTCTCCCTTCTTCTGAACTGAATAAATATCCGTTGGTCGAAAATGATACAGAAGCGTTGTATTTTAGTCAATACGATCTTAGATTGTAACGTCTTTAATGTCTTTTGGAGATGTTGTAAGAAATTGCGCTCCCCCCTTTGTAACAAGGACGACGTCTTCAATTCGGACTCCTCCCCAACCAGGAATGTAAACACCAGGCTCAATTGTAATAGTGTTGCCAGCAACAAGTTTATTTTTCGCTTTTGGGTTTACCCTTGGCAGTTCGTGCACCTCCAAGCCTACACCGTGACCAATTGAATGTGTGTAAAAATGTTTTGTGTGCTTCTTTAAGAAGCTGCGTGTGGATTTGTCGATTTCAGCAGGAATTGCACCCCCTCTAACTTGCTCCGTTGCTCTTTTTTGAGCTTCTAGGACAAGTTCATAAATTCTTTTTTGTTCTACGTTGGGCTGTCCAAGGAAAAATACACGAGAAAGATCAGAATAGTAACCCTCGTAAACTGCTCCAAAATCTACTAACACCATATCATTTTTCTTTAATTTACTCCTGGAAGCCCCCCAATGAGCCATCGAAGAGTTTGGACCAGTAGCGACTATAAAAGGATCCCAAGCCGCCTTTTCAGCACCTGCGTCCCGAATAAGCTTCTCTATTTCCCAAGCCAGCTCTAGCTCCTGCAAGCCTGGTTTTACAAAATCTAAAATCCTCTTAAAAGCAGTATCCACTATATCGCAAGCCTTTTTTATCTTTTCTATCTCGCTGTTGTCCTTAACAGCCCGAAGTTCTTCAACGATGTTTTCGGTAAGGATGACTTGTATAGACCCCTTAGATTCACGCGACAGTTTATCAAAATATCCAACAGATAAACTTGAAGCTTCTACTCCGATCTTCCTAACCTTGATTCGAGTTATTATTTTTTTCCAGGATTGGTGCAAAGGAGTTTCTATTTCAATTATCTTTGTATTTCTAGTGGATTTTTCTACGTGCTCGGTATAACGACTATCTGTAATATAGTAGACTTGGTCCTTGCTTACTAGAACCCATCCACTTTCAGCATCTCCTTTATACCCGGTGAGCCAGAAACGGTTAGACGTATTACTAACCAGAAGCGCATCAAGACGGTTTTCTTTTAGCTCTCCTTTTACTTTTTTGAGTCGTTTTTCGAACTGTTGCTTCATTTTCAAAAAGTTTGGCGTATTGGGCTTTTCTCTCTACTATCTGCTTTTTAATAGTGCTGGAGAGTTGAGAAAAAAAATTAATTTTTGGTAAAGCTGGTTTTTCCTCAACAGAAGCTGTTTGTAACATGACTTCGGGCAACAAAATTTCTTTCACCTCTTCTTCTTTTGGCTTTACTTTTTTAGTACCACAGTAAGGACAAGCATTCCAAGAAAAATTAAGCTGTTTTTGGCAAGAAGAACACTCATCTTTTAGAGATACAGCGCAATTTGGACAAAAAAGTGATCGCTCATTTATAACTTCGTTGCACTTTGGACAAACGTTAACCTGAGAACTAATCTCTAGTATTTTTTCTTCAAACATTCGAATTGCTGTTTCTTCTTTTGTGCCTGATGGTCGTAGTATGAGATAGATGGCAAACCCGAGCAATCCAGCTGTGAGCACCAATACTGCTGAAGCCACTTGATATAATATGTTGTCTGTCCTTTTCTTGATGTCAAAAAAAGTCCAGATAATTAAAGCGGCCCAAAGGGCAGCTGTGTAACCAAGTAACACTAAAAGCGTTGTCGCGTTACTCAAAAAACTGATAATATCCGATAACATAATTTTGCTTTACTGAAGCTCAAACTTTGACAAAGTTTACCACATTCAACTAAAATTAAAAACCACTTATGCTTTCGACACCCCATCTTCTTACTGGAGCTGCAATTGTTAAGCTTATACCAGAACCTACTATAGCATTACCGGTTGCCTTTGCTTCGCATTTCGTTTTGGATGCAATCCCCCATTGGGACGGCTCACCACGCCCACCGTACAGTAATACGATAAAAATAAATATCGCTATTGATTATATTTTTGGTCTTTTGGCTGTAATAATATTGTCAACCGGAGACGCTCGCTTTTTATGGATAGTTGCTGGGGCTATTACCGCTACAGTACCTGATTTTATAATGGGTTTTTACCGAAATTGGCAAACTCCATTTCATAGTCACCGCTGGTTTCACCATTTCAATCTATTTCACTTAAATATCCAAAAAAACCTACCAGCTTTTTTGGGACTTACCATCTCATTTATGGTCTCTGGCTTGGCAGTTTTTCTTCTGATAAGGTAATTTTCGATGACGAGGGCTTACTTAACCCTTTCTACATACTCACCGCTTCTTGTATCGACTTTAACTTTATCACCAATATTAATAAAGAGAGGAACTTTTACTTTAAGATCATTCTCTAATATCGCATCTTTAAACACATTGGAAACAGTATCACCTTTTACTCCAGGTCCAGTTTCAGCAATTCCTAAGGTTATAAGTTTAGGTAACTCTACGTTAAGTACAACATCTTCTGAGGTCAGAACTTCGTATATCTCACCTTCTCTTAGGAATTTTTCCTTTTCCCCAAGCATAGAGAGAGAAATTGGAAACTGTTCAAAACTGGAAGTGTCCATAAAAATAGCTAATTGATTGTCTTTGTACAGGTATTGAAGTTTCTTCTTCTTGGTTTCAGCTTCTTCAACCTTGGACCCAGAAGTAAATGATTTTTCTACTTGTAGGCCAGTCTTAAGATTTCTTGCTTTTATTTTTATGTTCGCACTTCCCCGCCCTATTTTGGTGTGTTGGTAGGAAATTACTTCAAATATTTCTCCCCCTTCTTTGAAAGTTGTACCAGCTCTTAGTTCAGTTGTATTTATCATAAATTATATAATCCAGATGGTGCCGAGGGAGGGAGTCGAACCCTCATGGAGTTGCCCCCACGGGTTTTTGAGACCCGCGCGTCTACCATTCCGCCACCTCGGCAAGTGAAACGCAGTCGAGGAAAGGATAAAGAAGCGCAGTAGCTGGTCCCGATTCGATCGGGAGCATAAAACGCCAATACGTTTTGCGACCACTAAAGTGGGCTAAAGCTACGAGCTGTCTTATTCCGCCACCTCGGCGCAAGCACTTATTATACCTAATATTAACTTCGCTTTCAAAGTATAACCAATTTGACAAATAGATTGTCCTTTCATAAAATTTCCTCAACTGTCAAACTAAGTGGTTCTTCAGCGAAGGAGGAGAACTTTGATCAAGGTGTATGTTCTTGTTGTCGCCGAACCTGGTAGCGACAAGAAGGTCGCTCAAGCCCTGCGAGAGATGCCAGAAGTCACCAACGTACACGAGGTTATGGGACCGTATGATGTGGTCGTCGAATTTCAGGTTGAAACCATGCAAGAGGTTCCGCCAATCCTAACTGAGAGGATTCGTACGGTAGATGGGATCGAGAGCACGACATCGTTGGTTACACTCCCCGATTAACCGCCTAGCCTGCCCTTTTCTTTTTAGGCGCGGGTTTTTTCGATTGGATAGAAGCGGCGCCGTTCACCTTTAAATTTGAGATCAATTTCACCTAAGGGTCCGTTCCTGTGTTTGGAGATAGAGAGCTTAATATTTTCTAAATCCTCAGGATTTTCCCGGTAAAGGAACATCACTACATCTGCATCTTGTTCAATTGCACCAGATTCACGAAGGTCTGCAAGTTGTGGTATTTTTGTTTGGCGACTCTCAACTGCCCGAGAAAGTTGGGAAATTGCCAGTATCGGAATTTTTAACTCACGAGCTAAATTTTTTAAGGCCTGGGAAATTTCCGAAACTTCTTGAACCCTGTTTTCTAAATTTCGCCCTCGGACCAGCTGTAAATAATCAACAATTAAGAGTTTTAGTCCTGCTTCAATCTGAAGCCGTCTAGCTTTGGTGCGCATCTCCATAATTGAGATCCCTGGGGTATCATCGATATAGAGAGGCGCTTCAGCTAATTCGCCCATCGCCTCAGATATAGACTCAAAATCTTTTTCGTCCAAATTACCAGTTGTGATCTTCCATGCTTCAACATCGGACTCTGCTGCCAATAATAAATCCACTAACTGTTCTTTGCTCATCTCTAGTGAAAAGATACCGATTGGGATTTTCTCACGTACTGCAGTATGTTGAGCGATGTTCATCGCCAACGTAGTTTTCCCAACTGAAGGACGGGCTGCTAAAATCAGAAGATTTGAAGCTTGCATACCGGAAAGTTTTTTATCAATATCCGAAAAGCCTGTTGAAACCCCTCGCAATCCTGTCCCTTTTTTGTGGAGTTCGTCTAACCGATCGAAACTTTCAGCGAGTGCGTCTTTCAAAGGAATAAAATTTTGTTTTAGATGTTCCTGTGAGATACCAAATAAAGATTGTTCGGCCGAGTCAAGTAATTCCTTAACCTGCGTATCTGGATCAAAGGCTTCTTCGGTCATAGCGGAAGCAGCACTTATAAGAGCTCGTTTCGTGGCTGCTTCCTTAACAATCTGAGCATAATGTTCAACATGGGCACTCGTGGGAACAGTGTTTACTAAAGTCGTTAAATAACCACTCCCACCAATAAGTTCGAACTTATCAACCCTCTTGAGTTCATCGGTAACTGTCACCAAATCTGGCGGTAATCTCTTTTCGTAAAGAGAAAGAATTGCTCTATAAATATCGGCATGGCTGTCACGATAAAAATGTCCCGGCTTTAAATCATCAGCAATCTTAACAATTGCGTCTTTGTCAATAAGTAGAGAGCCTAAGCAACTTTGCTCCGCGTCCACATTTTGAGGTGGTAGTTTTGTTTTATCCAAAGGTCTTTTAACCTCAATTTTGGTAGCCATTAAGATTTCTCCATCAATATTACCCGAACTTCAGGGGGCAAACCTTCACGTTTAACAGTGATCTTTTTCAAAACCTCTGGTTTTTCTTGGCCCATCTCCTTCAAAAACTTTTCCGCTTTTTCAAGATTTACATTTAAATCTTTATCGAAATAGTGCATCGGTATGACTATTTTTGGTTCTATTTGGGACACTATCTTAGTAGCTGTTTCACCATCAACAGTGTACACACCGCCAATCGGGATAATCAAAATGCTTACATCTCCAAGTTGCTCCAACTGTCGGTCAGACAGCTCGTTTTGGCCAAAATCTCCTAAATGAGCAATTGTTACACCATCCATTTTAATCGAATAGATTGTGTTTACACCTTTTTCTTTCCCACCTTTAGAATCGTGGTAAGAAGCAATCCCTACAATTTTTACACCAGCAACTTCATACTCACCCGGACCGGATGCTACAAAGGGATTACCTAAAACCGCTTCTTTATAATTATGGTCTGGGTGATTATGACTAATCGTTACTATATTTGCCTCGGCTTTTGGGAACTTCAGCCCAACAGAAGGATTGTAAGGATCTGTTATTAAGCTAGTAGATTTTCCTCGTAATTTAAATGAAGAGTGTCCTAAGAAGGTAATTTCCATACAATTTAAAGGTAGAAATGATATTAACAAACTTTCATGTCCTTGACAACTTGTCCTTTTGGTGTTTAAACTGATTAGTACCTTATGCCTGAAGAAGAAATCATTCAAACTCCAAACGTCACAAACAAAGAAAAACGCGACAAAAAATCTATCATTTTCACCGCTGGACTAGGTATCGTGGTTGGGATACTACTTTCCTTACTTTTTTGGTATTTAAGAACAGCCTCACCAGAACCTGTTCCTTCGGGAACAAGCCAAAGCACTCCAAACGAACTCGTTTTGGCGTTAAGCAATCCGGAGGATGGAACAACTGTCAATAAAGATATTATTACTGTATCTGGCAAGACCGGAGTTCCTGCTATTGTAGTCGTAAATGGCGGCGCTGAAGATATAATTTTAGAAAAAACAGACGGAACATTTTCTACTGAATATAAGCTCCTTGAAGGTGAGAATGAGGTTACAGTAACCGTTTTTGATGAGACTGGAAATGAAAAAACAGAAACAAGAAATATTCTTTACCTTAACGAGCAGATAGACTAAATATGAAAAAATTAATTCTTTTTTCAACCATATTACTTTTCATAATTCTTTCAGGAAGCGTTGTTTATGCCCAGAAGAAAGCGAGCCCTGCTGCAGAAGCTCGCCAGCGGGTCCAACAACGAATCGAGGAATTACGTGAAAAAAAGGATACAAAGGCTTCTGAAATAAAGGATAGTTCACAAGAGCTGCGAGAAAAGTTAAAAAGCCGACGCGGCCATGTGTTTGGTACAATAACAAGTATTTCTGGCACTACAATAAATATAGAAACAAAAAAAGAGACAGTTAAGACAATATTTACTGATAATGTCACTAAATTCGTTCAGGTTGGACAAGGCGGAAAGAAAACAATTGCCCTTTCTGATTTAAAAGTTGGTGATAAAATATCAGCTGTGGGAATAGCGAAAGATGAAAATTCCGGCTTAGCAAGATTTGTCGTTAAATTTAATAGATCAATCCTTCGCCGTCATGCGGTTTTTGGAACTGTAAAATCTATCTCTAAAGATGCTTTAACCCTAACCCATCTAATCTACACTGATAAAATCTTTACAGTAAAAACTACTACGGACACTAAGATTAAAATTAAAGATATAGAAAACGCTTCTCTATCTGATATAAAAGTTGGTGATCGAGTTGCTGCTTCCGGAACAATTGATAATAAAGGGGTCATAACTGCCAAGAGAATATTTGTCATACCAGGAAACTTTGCTGGGGTTAAAGAAAAAGAAAGTACCTCATCCGCAACTACTTCTGCTACACCATAAAAAAGCACCCTCATCCTCTGTAATCCAACCGATGTTCTGTCGATCGTAGCTCCAAATAGAATGTATTGTCAGTAGCTTGTTTGTCTAGATAGCATAATGTAAAATATGGCCAATGAAAATTAAACCTCAGACACCTAAGGGTTTTAGAGACTTTTTACCAAGCGCCGCAACGCGGCGAGCTTTTCTATTGGATAAACTGACACTTACCTTCAAAAAATATGGGTTTGAACCTCTTGAAACACCTGCCGTTGAATTTGCGCAAACTTTAAAAGGAAAATACGGGGAAGAAGAAAAATTAATTTATGAATTTTCTGACCGTGGCGGTCGAGAACTGGCCTTAAGATACGATCAAACAGTTCCTTTATCTCGAGTAATCGCTACCTATCCAACCCTTCCTAAACCATTTAAACGTTACCAAACTCAAGTAGTTTGGAGGGCAGATAATCCACAAGCCGGACGTTTTAGAGAGTTTCTACAAGTGGATTTCGATACTGTTGGATCCTCCTCTTTTTTATCGGACGCTGAGATTATAGCTTGTGCTCTAGAAGCAATGAATAAAATCGGTTTTAAAGAGTACTATCTAAGAATAAATACCAGAGATACATTTAAGGGCCTACCGAAAAAAGTTATTTCGGCCCTGGATAAATTGAAAAAACTCTCTGAACAAGAAGTGGTTCGCGAGATATCAAAATCTGGTTTTAATCTTGAGAAAGCCAAAGAGGTTCTAGTCAAAATAAAAGAATCAAAACCTCCACGCCAAATAGAAGAGCTTTTTAATTTATTTTCACCAATTGGTATAGATAAAAATAGGGTCATTTTTGACCCCACACTTGCCCGCGGCTTAGATTATTACACTGGTGTTATTTTTGAAATGGAGGTAGAGGGATATCAAACAGGCTCGGTTGGTGGGGGCGGTCGTTATGACAATTTAATTGGATCATTTACCGGTAAAGAAACGCCTGCTGTCGGTTTTTCATTCGGGTTCGACAGACTTTTAGATGCTGCTAACTCCCAAGGCTTGCTTCCAGAGGATAAAGCTACAACTACCGTTTTGGTCACAATTTTAGGCGATAAATCGCTAGAAAGCTCACTTAAAATAGCTTCGAAATTACGTAACGCGGGTATAAATACTGAGGTTTATTTAGAACAGCTCGGCGGGAAAAAAATCTCATTAGAAAAACAGCTAAAATACGCTGATAAGAAAAATATCCCGTTTGCAATTATAATCGGTGAAAAAGAACAACAAGAAAAGACTGTTACTTTAAAGAACCTGAGCACCAAAAAACAAGAAACAATCGACGTTATATCTGTTATTGACAAAATACGCTTGTCCCAAACTTAACGTTGTGGTAAACTACGAACGTTATGAAAGCTGATATTCATCCAACATACTTTCCTGAAGCTCGTGTGACATGTGCTTGCGGTAATACATTCGTGACCGGCTCCACAAAGCCAGAAATTCGTGTGGATATATGCAGTAATTGTCATCCCTTCTTTACCGGTGAAGAAAAATTTGTTGATACTGAAGGTAGAGTTGAGCGATTTAAGAGACAGGAAACCAAGGCAACTGAAAGACGTGAGCATCTTAAGAAAGCCGCCTCTGAAAAGGCTGCTAAAAAAGAAGCGCAAAAAGAACCTGAAAGACCGCTGACATTGAAAGAAATGCTGCAAAAAATACAAGAAAGTTAAATTTCAGCTGTATCTATCCCCTAACCAACTATGGATTATCTGGCGAAGCAAATCAATGATTTAAAGAAAAAAATCGAAGAGACTAAAAAATTAGAACTAGACCCTCAGCTAGCAAAGTTGGCTAAAGAGGAGTTATTATCTCTACAGCAACAACTGCAAACATTAGAATCTCCAGCGCTTCGCCCTGAAAATACAACGACAAAAGCGGCCATTATTGAAATAAGAGCAGCCGCCGGTGGAAACGAAGCTGGACTTTTCGCCGCTGATTTATACCGAATGTATGCCCGCTACTCCCAAAACATGGGTTGGAGAGTTGAACAACTTTCTTTAAATGAAGGTGGCATAGGAAACATAAAAGAAATAATTTTTCTAATCGAAGGAGAAGGAGCTTACAAAAAATTACAGTATGAATCTGGGGTTCATCGAGTCCAGAGAGTACCAGCTACAGAAAGTTCCGGCAGAATCCACACTTCTACTGCTACGGTGGCCATTTTGCCAGAAATCACCGAAAGTCAGCTTCATATTGATCCGAAAGAACTAAGAGTGGAAACTTTTCGCGCCAGTGGTCATGGAGGCCAAAATGTTCAAAAAGTAGAAACAGCCGTTAGAATCGTTCACCTACCTACTAACCTTGTGGTCACTTGCCAAAGCGAACGAAGTCAATTTCAAAATAAAGAAAGGGCCTTCTCGGTACTTAGGTCCAGATTATATGAAGCAAAAATAGAAGCAGAAAAGATGGGTATAGATATTACTCGGAAGACACAAGTTGGGACAGGAGAACGATCAGAAAAAATACGAACTTACAATTTTCCTCAAGACAGAATAACCGATCATCGAATTGGGAAAAGTTTCCATAATATTGAAGACATATTGAACGGTAATCTTACGCTGCTTATTTCCTCCCTTGAAAAACACTATAGAAATAAGTAAAACTATTTACTAATGAAGATCAGTAATATATTTAAAGAGACAAAGCTGGCTCCAACCGAAACTGAGATCTTTTTGTCTTCTATCTTAGAGAAGGATCGATCTTTCATTATCGCCTATCCGGAATTTGAAATAAACTTTTCTGATTATCACAAGTTTAAAGAATTTGAAGCCAGAAGGAAACTACACGAGCCAGTTGCTTACATCTTAGGTTACAAAGATTTTTACAGGAGTCGAATCCGCTCCGACAAAAGAGCGGCTATACCAAGAGCCGAAACAGAAAGTTTAATTGAGGAAGCTGTTAAATTTATCTTTAGAATTCCTAACAGAGAAAGAAAAAACCACTTAGCGTCTGACCCAACTTACAAAATTGCCGATGTTGGTACGGGAAGTGCTTGTATAGCAATTAGTTTGGCAAAAATTCTTCCCTTTGCTCATATTTTCGCTATTGATATTGATCATAAAGCGCTCTCTTTAGCAGAAGAAAACGTCGCTGAGCACAATCTCACCAACCAAATTACTCTAATGCAGGGCGATCTTCTTAACCCTATCTCAACCTCTGTAGATTTAATTGTTGCAAATCTCCCTTATATTCCCTCTCACAAGTTAAACACCCTTGAGACGCAAATTAAAAATTGGGAACCACTTCTTGCCTTTGATGGTGGTACAGATGGAAAGCAACATTACAAAAATCTCTTTAGTCAGGCTACTAATAAGCTTGCTCAATCTGGAATTATTGTTTATGAAGTTGACGGAAAGGCTAATATCTGGCAACACCCTTTTTCAATTTATCAATCTCCAGAATCAAGTAGAAAAGAGGGTTTGATCTAATTTTTCTTAAAAAGCCTTATTCCCCTATTCTCTGGGTGCTTCCTCAAGTTTTACCTCAAATTGTAGATTTTTACCTTTACGGTTTACTTTAAGTTTAACCTTATCACCAACATTAAATTTACGAATTATAGTGGCAAGTGAATTCTCTAAAGTTATCTTCTCCCCTCCTAGTTCGGTGATAACATCGCCAATCTCAATACCTGCTTTGGCTGCCGGTGAGTCCACAATAACTCTTTGGACATACGCGCCTTCAGGAAGATTTTGCAGCTGAGCAATATCAGAACCAATAATATTATAAGCGATGCCAAGGAAGGGCTTTATTATTCGCCCTTGACTCTTAAATTGTTCTAAAATAGATTTAACTCTATTTATTGGTATAACAAATCCAATATTTTCAGCACCGCTGGTCGTCGCGAAATTAATCCCTACTACTTTTCCGGATAAATCAAGCAACGGTCCTCCAGAATTTCCTGGATTTAAAGCCGCGTCTGTTTGAATCACATTCTCCAAAGTCTCGCTCGCGAAGCCGAATTGATCAGATGCGGTCACTCCTCTACCAATACCGGATACGACGCCTACTGTAACTGTGTTTTGGAATCTGCCCAGGGCATTGCCGATCGCAACGACTTTCTGGCCAACCTTCAACGAACTAGAATCTCCAAGTCCAATCGTTGGCAAGTTACTCGCATTGATTTTAATTATAGCAAAATCGTTTGAGCTGTCGCGATCAATGGATACAACAGAGTAGCTTTTCTGATCTTTCGTCAGAACGGTGTATGTTATAGTTTTGTCGCTCACAACATGATCGTTTGTAAGTATTATTCCGCTTGAATCGACAATAAAGCCAGTCCCAATTCCCTGCTCATCGGTGGTAGGACCTCGCCTCGGATCAAAAGTAACTTGTTTTGCTAGTATTGAAACAACTGCCGGTGAAGCTTTATCAACCACATCAATAACTGCTGATTCCTCAACGGTTCTTACCAGCGTTTCGCCTTTATCTGTTTTGACTGTCTCTAGGGCCTTAGGAGGGCGGAGAAAATCTGGTATAGAATCCTTAAAGGCCAATGAATTATACCAAGACGGATAAGTGATACCCACTATCGCTCCAAAAACAGTAGAAATAAAAACTGCAATTATCCAAAGGAGGCTTTTATTGAACTTAAATCGAGGTCTCACGTTATACATTTTACTTATAAATTTATCAATTTTCAACCTACAAAGTAAGATGTGGTATCTCTTAACAAAAAGAAAACCGGAGACGACTTCTTGTCGCCCCGGCTGTCGGCAGTACGAAACACTCTTAGCCGAGAAGCATTTGTAGAAGGGCCATCCGGATCAGGAGCCCGTTGTAGACTTGATCGAAGATGATAACCTTCGGGTGATCCGTGAATTCCTCTGGTAACTCCCCAAACTCGTCATTTCTCGGCAGAGGGTGCATAACTCTGGCGTGATCAGGCATTCTCCCAAGAACCTCATCAGTAAGTGTTACACACACCTTTTGACCCGGCGAGTTAAGGAACCTCATCGCAAGGTTGGTTCTCTCCGTCTGCGCCCTCGTCAGATAGACGATGTCCACTTCTGACGATATTTCTGCGAGATCAGTTCCTTCTCTGTAGCACACCCCCTTGTCATCCAAGAAAGCCCGAACGTCCTCACCAACTCTCCAGTTTGGAGGACCAACGAAGAAGATCCTTCCAACGTTCCACTGTGGCAACATGAAGGCAAGGGATCGGATCGTTCTGCTGTAGTGCAGATCCCCAACCAACGCGATCGAGACGTCATCTATCGTCCCAAGCTCACGGTGGATTGTGAACGCATCAAGTAGAGCCTGGGTCGGGTGCTCACCGGAACCATCACCTGCGTTAATGACCGGGACGTCACCCGAAACAGACGCTGCTCTTGCGACCTCCCCTTGTAGTTTGGATCGTATGACGATTAAATCATAATGGTAGCGACAGATCACCTGGATCATATCAGCTAGCGACTCGCCTTTTGCCTGACTGGAAAAGATCTCCGGATTTCCAAGCCAGGTATTACGGGCCCCAAGCAGGTCACATGCGGAAACGAACGAATCGAGCGTACGCTC
>MHCR01000019.1:635-3915 GCA_001816695.1 Candidatus Woykebacteria bacterium RBG_16_39_9b | reverse complement strand
CAGACAGAGGGAAGAGGTCCTCCTCCAACCATCCACGGGAGAACTGCTTTCCGCTAAGGATATGCGGAGCGCCCTCAAAAAGCGTCTTGGGTTGCATCTATCCCTCCTTCGTCGGTGTGCTACATCCTTCACCTTTTAGGCGTAAAAAAATAGCCCCAAAGGGCTACTTTTCAAACGTTTTCAGTTGTGGTTCAGGTCTCCACATACTGAGAAATAATTTAACCAATTTTCTGCTTGTTTGTCAACCCAACTTCGCTAGGCTGCCCTGGGTAAACCCAAAAGAAAAAGGGTACCTGCCAATGCTTGGTAAGTACCCCATCAGTCTCGTTCTCTTCCTCGGGTTGTTCAGGTTGCGCCGGTGTCTCTTGCAGACAGAGAGGTTCTGTGCGCCCGTTAGAATCCGGAATATCTATCACGTACAACTCACACATGGGCGAGCGTGGATATTTTCCGAAGTAAGGTTCCTCTCGTTCCGCGAACCACTCATGCAGTTCTCCAACCGGATCAGCACCACCGCGAAAATCCAGGGTTACGAGGTAGCGCTCCTGCCGCTGAAACATACAGAAGTGTTCTCCCTGCACTGGTCCTTGATCCAAGAAGTCCCGAAGCTCAGGAACAATCGCTTGGTGATCCTCCGGCTTTACAGTAGTGTTGTACACCGGTTTATCCGGCGGGCACGCGGCTGCATCGAAAATCGTAGTTGGCTGTGGTGAGATCTGGATCGTAATCCCTTCTACCGATCTGCCTTGACCATCGTCGCCTTGCGACTTTGTTGCCCAAAGGGCAATGGCTATGCCGACAAGGAGGAGAGCTACGATAAGCAGCAATCTATCATGCACGATGTCAGTACCCCTTTCCTCTGGTCTTCTTCCAATCGACGAAGAATTATACAGTTTTGCTAGTATTCTGTAAAGTGTATTAAGGGTTTGCGGAAATTATTTTATTACGGAGATCTTTTTGAAACTTAAAGAGAGTGGCCCAAGTAAGTAGGTTGTTTTCGGCCAAGATTTTTGCTGCCGCAATAGCCGCCGCCTCGGGCTCGATTACCGTAACCGTTCCAGAACCTGAAGGCAACCGCAGCGAAGAAAAAATATCGACTCCAGAGTATTTTTCTGAATAAGGCGGACAGTTTATAACTGGATTTGGAGTTGCAAAATCAAGATAAGCCCCAAGAGCATTGGATCTGCCGGCTACGGCAATATAAACAAGTTTAGCATTTATTGAGTCAAGACTTTTCACCCATCTGCTAACATATTCTGGAGTTTTGTGGGCGGAAGCCACGATCTTTTGAACATTTATTCGAGGAAATCCACTTAGATGTTTTTCAATTTTTTCCACCCACTCCGCGTCAGATCCTGAACCAGCTATTATTACAACTGCCCCAGCATCTGCTTTCACAAAATTGTCTGTTAACTCAGACACCAACTGATACTTACGAGCGATCGCATCAAGGTCGTCTTTAGTAGTCGAAACAAGGTTTCTATAAACCTGTTTATCAAGCATTGCCTCTTTTTCCCCGCCTGGCCAAAGTCGCCAACTATCATTATCAATAACATCAGCAACCATTAAACTACCCTTTACATCAAAACCAAACTCTATCTTCAGATCAACCAAAGTGATGTTATGGCTTGCCCAAGCGTGCTCAAGAATAATAAAAACGTCCCTGAGAATTGTAAACATTTCATCAACCGTTTCAGGTTTAATGACCTTGCCAGTTTGCAATTTAATTTGCTTCACTGTCTCCATAAAACCCGCTCTTTTTGGGAATTTAGCGTTGAAAAAAACCCACTCCCCTGTTTGTGTGTCATATTCCACCAAGGGGTCATGCTTTGAATCATCTTTATAAAAAATCTCCGTCACCAAATCTTCAAATCGATGACCTTCAGATACTTGTGGATTTCGTTTTAAGTAACTGCCAGTAGCAATTCTGCGAGCTACAACTTCAAATGGAATCATATTAGAGCGTCTTACGATTTGTTCGTTTTGCGACTTTCCATCCTCAACAAAGTGATTCGGAACGCCAGCCGCGGTTAACAATTTGAAGCAATTGGAACTTGTTGTAGATGACCAAACACCTTTTCCCGGCAAGATGTCACGTTTTACTCCGTCCCCCGCCGTAATATCATCTTTATGCACAATTCGCACTAAAGATTTATTTCTTGGAAACGGGTAAATTATTTTGGTTTTACCTTCTGCAATTTTTCTAACTTTTGGCTTAATTTGGATCTTTGTTCGTGCCATAATTCATTTTTTCTTAAAACGGGCAAAGATTTTATTAATATACTTTAAGTTGTTTTTATAGTCAAAAACTTGCTCTAATTCTTTCTCGGAAACCAATTTCCTTACCTTTTTATCTTTAAGTAATAGACCCTTTAGATCCTCCGAATTAGATTCAATCGCTTCGAATGCATATTTTTTTACCAATTCATAAGCTTCGTTTGCCTTCATTCCTTTTGATTTCATCAGGCTTTGAACTCCTTGAGAAAAAATAGCTCCTTTGGTTTTTTCTAAATTGGCACTCATGTTCTCGGGGTAAACTTTCATACCTTCGATGACTTTCGTCATCTGTAAAATCATATACCCGACCAGGTTTGTAGCATCACCAATTGTCAATCTCTCGGAAGCTGAATTTGTTAAATCTCGCTCATGCCAAGTAGCAATATTTTCGTACATTGGGGCTATCTTGCTCCGCAGCACTCTCGCCAATCCGACAATTCTTTCAGATTTGTGCGGATTTCTTTTATGCGGCATGGCGCTACTTCCGGTTTGAGTGTCTTTAAATGGTTCCTGCACTTCGGCAATTTCAGTTCTGGCCAAATTGCGAATTTCAGTAGCGACCCGTTCTAGGACTGAACCGACCACTACCAATCTATGGATGTAATCGGCGTAAATATCCCGCGGCAGGATTTGGGTTGATATCTTAGCTGGCTCAAGCTTTAGTTTTTTACAAACCAACTGCTCAACTTTTGGATCAAGAGTGTAAATTCCAACCGCCCCAGAAATTTTGCCAACCCCAACTTTCTCCTTCATTTCTTCAAGTTCCACTTGATTTCTTTCTAACTGGTCGAGCCAATTTAGAAGTTTAAAACCAAACGTAATAGCTTCAGCGTGCACGCCATGCGTCCTTCCAATCTCTGTGGTATCTTTATACTCAAAAGAGGTTTTTCTTACTGATTTGACAAGATTATCTAATTCGGAAATAAGGATATCTACCGATTCTTTTAACATTAGGCCAAGGGCTGTGTCTTCAACGTCATATGAGGTGAGTTTGTAATGTAGA
>MHCR01000019.1:349-613 GCA_001816695.1 Candidatus Woykebacteria bacterium RBG_16_39_9b | reverse complement strand
CTAACTTTTTAAGTTCAGCTCGAACGACATTGAGAAAAGCTGTTAAATCGTGATCTGTTTTCTCTTCTTCCCGACGTATTTGGTGAGGATCAACATTTTTGACTTTTTGTATTGCGCTGGCAGCCCATTTTGGAATCAAACCCATTTTGCCTTGAGAATCTGCAACTGCTTTTTCGACTTGCAACCAATATTTGAAGCGGTTGTCCCCTTCACCAACCATCCATATTTCCCAAAGTCCTGGGTGTTTGTATCTTTCAATTGCCG
>MHCR01000019.1:0-155 GCA_001816695.1 Candidatus Woykebacteria bacterium RBG_16_39_9b | reverse complement strand
TCAGTAACTCCTGCTGGATCTTCCCCGCTACCTCTCCTTCCGCTTCCGACAAAGGGAGACGAAGCCCACCAACTCTTACCCTCATCTCGTTGAGAGCGTACTTGATTGGGATTGGATTGGAAGCCGCTGTCATCAAAGTACTCATGAACGGCAGC
>MHCR01000018.1:4365-14628 GCA_001816695.1 Candidatus Woykebacteria bacterium RBG_16_39_9b | reverse complement strand
AACTTTGTGGAAATCTATATGAATTATTTTATCTGTAACAGGATCTTTTTGAACCTTGTGAATTAGTGCTGGTTCTATCTTTTTGTCAAAAGCTATTTCGACTACAGAGGTTTCTCCTGCCTTCCTAAATATCTTTCTAAATTTATCACCAGTTACCTGTAGTGACGTGGATTTAATATCTTTCCCGAACAAATTGGCTGGGATAATCCCCTCCGAACGAAGTTTTTTAACCTTCTTGCCTACTATTTTTCTTATCTCTGCTTCAAGTTTTATTTTTTCCATAAGTAATCCTAAATACAGGCTCTCTATTTGTATAAGACTAATTAACTAAACGTGGTTTTATTATACGACTTGGAGTCAATAGTCCAAATTTTAGTTTTGGTTCGGAGGTAGAAATTTATTAATATTTATTGGGTTTTCTCTTTTTGATTTAGTCTTAGAATAAAGTCGTTGGATTCCTCTTGTTTTAATTTTTGATATCTCATCCTTAATATCTAACAAGTCGTCGCTCGTTAAATTTCCTATTGGCAGCTTGACCGAAGCGCTAAGATTGCTATTTTCTTTTCTCGTTAAATCTTCTCTAATTACCGCTGCCAACATTTGCTCTTTTTGGCAAACTGGACATGAGTAGTGGGCTAATAGCGTATTATCGGTCTCTGAAATAACATCTAAGTACGCTGGATCAAATGAGGTTTTACAGGAACATGACCATTCTCTACCGAATTGCTCCTCAAAATACTTTATAAATCTTTGCTTCATATATCCTCTTAATCTAAGTATATCATCAGGCTCAAAGGGTTGCAAAAAACTCTACTCACCTAAATTAACGGCTGAAAGTTCTTGTTCATATGATGAAATTAAATTATCCTGTTGATCAATTAATAACCTCATGTTCATAAAATCACGATGCGCAAATCCTGGCAATTTTGACTCAGAAATTGAAGCCATAAAAGCTCGTGAAAGCTCTAGTTTCACTCCAGCATTTTCCAATTTTGATCTTATGTCTTCCACCTCCTGTTTCAGACTTTCTTCCGTCGAGAATTTTATTAAATTATCCCCCTGAAGGTTAAATAGCGCACTACTAGTTAAATTGGCAGAAAAAGCCATATTTTTTTCTGCCAAAAGTAGTTTCTCTATTTCAACTAACTTATCTCTTTGGTGTAATAACGAAGCTATCCAAAAAATATTTCTTAAATTATTATCCCCTTGAGAAAAGAAGCTGCCGGCCTGTGCGCTTTTCTTATTTGCTTCTGAAAACCTTCCTTCAGTTTGAGCCGTAATTGCTTGCGTTAAGTATTTTTCCCCAACTTCTTTGTTGAAAATCATCGCAAAAGTCGGGTATATACTTGTTAATAATACGAGCGCTGCTGAAGCGAAGACCAATAATACTCTTAAATAACCTTTTTTTATCCTAATCTGTTTTGGCGGTTTCTCTTGTTGTACAACGGCAGCAGTTTCGCCCTTCAATTGATCTTGGCTATCAAAAGCAATTGTATCCAGTAAACCTTCCTTAAGAGATTTCCTGGGATACCAGTTAAGCTTTTCTTGCGTGGAACTTACATCGAGTTGGTAATATGGAAACTCTAAACTTTTTTTGCCTTTCTTTTGAATAATTTCTATGTTTCCTACCAAACTTCTTAAGGTTTCGGCTACAGCTCTGACTGTGTATTTCTCTGGGTTAACTAGGGTAAATATTTCCCCATTGAAATCGCTTGTATATACTTTCATCAAACCAGAAATAACATCTGTTATGAAGGTGGGATTCAGCGTTTTTAGACCGTCCCCAACCATTTCTAGAGTATTCTTCTTAATAGCCTCACTTATTAATACGGTTAATTCGTTATCTTCGCTAAGGCTCATTCTTGGACCATAGACATCTTTAACTCGCACTATAGTTGAATCTACACTGTACTTTTTAAAATATTCGAACGTGAGTACCTCGGCAAAACGTTTAGCTTCATGATGACTCATTTCTACTTGATCGTGTAGGTTTTTGCCAAAATAACCTGCAATCGAAGTATTTGAAATAGCAGCTTCGTAAATATCCGCCGAAGAGACTAATATAAACTTAGAATCGTGTTTTCTGGCTAAATCCAAAAGATTTTTTGTACCAAGGGAGTTAACAAGTAGTGCTTCTAGGGATGGTTCCTTATCAGCTAGTTCCTGAACACGTGCAAGATGGAAAACATAATCTATTTTTCTGTTATTAATCTCTACTTCCTTTTCAGCTATATCGAGGTCTAAAATAGTAGAATCGCTATTTGTCAAAATGGCCTTCAAATTTTCCTTACTGCCCGTTGAGAAATTATCTACTACGATGCAGTAAATTTCGTTCTCAAGGAGAGCCTCTACCAGATTAGAACCGATAAATCCTGAACCCCCAGCAATGAGAGCTGTTTTTTTGTTATCTTTTTGGAATTTTTTTATTACTTCGTTGCGGGCAGCTTTCATTTAACCTCTAGGTGTCTTAATGTAATTTATAAAAGCGGCGGCTAAAATTCCTATAAATCCACCGATTACAGAAGAGCCCAACGTGTAAAGAATTGTTGGCGGATTAACTGCATAAACTGACGTTTGATTACTTGCCGATTCTACAAAGAGGTTTTTGGTCCCCTGTTTGGCAAGATCTTTCGATCGTTTATCAACTAGCTTCGTCAGTGCTAACAATAATTTTTTAGAATCCTCCCTATTTTCTAACGCCACTTTAAGATTGATTACTTGAGGGGCGGTTTTTTTGGCTTCAACAAATGATTCTATCGATTCTCCTGAAGTATCTAATTTAGCATCCATAGCTGCCTCAACCGCTAATTCTTTACTTTTTAGTAATCCGATCACAACATCTGTATAATCGGCTGCTGCTTGCTGGGAATAAAAACCCTCGAAGGTATAGTAACTATCAGTTGAAGCTTCTGGAATTTTACCAACGAACAATGTAGCAGATGCAACAAACTTAGTGGTTTGTAAAGAAGCATATAGAAAGCCAACCACACCTCCTAAAATAACTAGAACCAAGATTGGTCTCCAGTATTGGATAATTAATTTACCATAACTTTTTAAATCGTCCATTTACTCCATCCTTTTATTAAGTATTTCATTAACAACTCTGTCTGCTTCTGTATTTTTCTCCCGCGGAATATATTTATAAACTACATCTGAAAAATCACTCTCAAAGCCTCTTATTTTTACCACTAAATCCCTTAGATTGGAATCCTTTACCTTAAACAGACCGTTTAGTTGATTTACCAGCAAAGATGAGTCCAGGTGAAAAATAATCTTAGCATCCCTTTCGGCCAGTTTTTTCTCTCTAATAGTCTCCCAGGCCAATATAACAGCCTCATATTCTGCGACGTTGTTTGTTGAAACACCAAGATATTTACCGCATTTTTCACGCACTTTTCCCGAAATGTCGTATATAAACGAAGCGGATGCCGCGGGTCCTGGATTTCCTCTCGCGCCACCATCACAAAATATTAACAATTTATCAAGTTGCATCTTTTGCTTTCCTGATAACCACCCTCCGGTTACCTTCCTCACCTTCACTCTCTGTTATTAACTCTGGGTGGTCGCCAGTAATTATATGGACTAATCTACGGTCTTGTGGGCTCATTGGTGGGAGATTATAAAAAGTGGTGCCCTCATCCCTTAACACACTTGCCGCTTTTTCCACTACAGATTTCAAGTATTCTTCCCTCTTCTTTCGCCAATCTCCAATTTCAACTACTAGTGGAAGGTAATCTTTGCTATTCAACTTTCTATTAACCAAAATTCCAAGTACCAACTGTAGACTTTCTAGGTTTTCACCGTGGCGACCAATAAGAATCGGTATGTCTTCCCCATCAATTTTTACTTGTATTACCCCATCGACGAAAGCTGTCACCACTGTAGCAGCTACTCCAATAATTTCTAGTAGTTCTTCCGTTATCTGGGTTACTGTTTTTTCTGTTTTCTTAGCATCGCGACCCATTTTTCTAAACCTCCTAATCCAGCCACCATATATTGTTGGATTATAGAAAATATTGTAAAAATTATCCACATTAATACGACTCCGGAAGGGAATCTCGTACTAAAAAAGGTTGTCATCAGAGGGAAAATGTACATCATCTGACTTTGCATCGAAGTTGCCAAATCATTAGCGGAGTCCTTTTGATTTGAGGTTTTTTGACTGCCCACCGAGGGCATCATCATTCTGGACAGAATTAGTTGTGAAGCTCCGGCCAAAACAGGGAAAATAAAAAGCGGGTCTGGTTTTGCTAAATCTAGCCATAGGAAACCTGTATTAAAACCAAGTCCGGAGATCTTAGAATTAAGAATTCCAAATAAGGCAAAGACGAAGAGAAGCTGTGGAATATTCAAAAGACAACCGGAAGCGGGGTTTACACCATGCGTTTGATATAATTTCATCTGCTCTTCCGCCTGTCGCTTCTTATCCGATGCGTGTTTATTCTTGATTTCAGTCAGTTTGGGCTGAAGGTCTTGAAGCTTCTTGGAAGAGCGCACTGCTCTTATTGATATTGGGGTAATTAGAATTCTAATAAGTACCGTTAAGCCAATAATCGCTAATCCCAAATTTTGGAACAAAACACTATAAAGGAAGCTTAGGGTTCCTACCAGTGGATTAATTAGAATTGTATTCCACAATAAAGAAAGTGTATTCATGGTACTGGATCTACACCCCCCTTACTTAGAGGGTGGCAACGAGAAATTCTTTTCAACCCCATAATTCCGCCCTTTAAAATTCCATACCGATCCACCGCTTCATATGTATATTGAGAACATGTGGGATAAAAACGGCAAACCTTTTCTGAAATCCACAGTTGCTTGAAGATACCACTAGTACCGCCTATGTATCTTTGATAAAACCGAATTAAATTGAGCATTAATTTCTTCATTATTTGATTCTAGGAGCATTTTTTTTGCTATCAGAACAATCTTGACTCCAACTGGCAACTGTCCATAATTTTTTTCTACCAGGTTACTTAGAACTCTCCTTGCCTTGTTTCTTTCTACCGCACCCCCCAGCTTACTGCTTGTTATAGTACCAATTTTAGTCGGATTTTCACTTGAATCTAAAATAAGCAACGAAAATAAGGGACTTTCGATCCTTCTCCCAAATTTTTTTATACGTGAAATTTCTCTCTTTAAATTGAGTCGTTTATCTTTGGGTAGCATTAAACTGAGAGGCGCTCGCGCTTTTTCGCTCGTCTTCGCGTTATGACGCCTTTACCCCCGCTACTTCCTATTCTCGATCTAAATCCGTGCTTTCTTTTCCTCTTTAATTTTTTTGGTTGATATGTTCTTTTCGGCACAGTTCTGAATTATATTAGAGCCACTGGATTGTGTCAATCAATTGAGATACTAGGTTATAGAAAAGTCATCTTGACCAAAGTTATAACCGGCGGATAAGATGTAAACACTTTTTACCTTAACACTCTGCGAGGGCCTTACAAAAATCTACTCTAACCTGCTTTAAACAAAAGTTTATGAATGAAGAATCCATATGGAAATCGGCTCTGGCTGAGCTGGAGTTAACAATTTCACCTGCAAATTTTCAGACCTGGTTCAACGGTAAGACCAAGATAATTGATTTAAGAGAAGGGACCGTTAGTATAGGATGTAATTCCTCTTATACCAAAGCGTGGCTGCAGAAGAGATATTATAATCAACTTAAATCTATCTTGGATAAATTAACCGATTGTGACAATACATTACTTTTTTCAGTAATCCCGGGGGTAGAGTTTACTTTCCAAAAATCGAACAAGAAAAAACAATTAGAGCAGGAGTCGATGATCGATGATCTGGAAAAAAAGCAAGAGCAATGGTCTAATTCTCTAAAGGGGGCCAATCTTTATGCGGATTTAAACTTCGATAGTTTTATTGTCAGTACTAGTAACCAGTTAGTTTATGCTGTAGCCACCTCAGTATGCAAAAACCCGGATTCCCTTTATAACCCGTTTTTTATCTGCGGGCCAGTGGGTATGGGCAAAACCCATATTTTGCAGGCCATTGGCAACGCCTTTTTAGAAAAAAATCCTTCCCGGTGCGTTTTATACCAAACGGCCGAGGGATTCACAAATGATCTTGTAGAATCTATCCGGACCAAGCAGACCTCACTTCTTAGAAGAAAATATCGCAATTTAGACCTTTTACTACTTGATGAGATTCCTTTTTTGTCTGGACGTGAGAGTACTCAAGAAGAGTTTTTTCACACCTTTAATGAACTGTACGCGAGAGGCTCCCAAATTGTCATTAGCAGTGATAGGCTTCCTTCTGAACTACCAAATTTACAGCCCAAACTTGTAAGTCGTTTAAGCGGCGGCATGATAGCAAAAATAGAAAATATAGACATCGATTTGTCAGAAGCTATTCTTAGAGAACGTGCTGCCCAATTGGGTTTAGCTTTAACCAGCAGCGAGATTCGGCTGATGGCCGAAAGATTTCAGGGAAGCATTAGGGACTTGGTAGGTACATTAACTCGTTTGTCTGCCCACCTAAAATTTACGGGAAAGAGTTTTACCCCTCTTTTATTTGAAAGCTTCCTTAACGGGATTAGCATCAGTAATTTAAAGCACGGTAACACAAATCCCGAGTATATCATCAGAAAAATTGCCGGTTATTTCTCGTTAGATATATCCGATTTGGCCGGCTCTAAGAAAACTATGAAAATAGCTGCGGCTCGACAGCTGTCCATGTATATCCTACGCGTCGATTTTGGTTTAAAACTAAAGGATATAGCAACGCTGTTGGGGAGAGCCGACCACACCACGGTAATGCATGGTGTCGAAAAGATAGCCCGGTCTTTAAAGTCGGATAAAAATCTATGCGGGGTGGTTGGGAAGATCCGGTCATCTGTCCACACAGAGAATTAGCTAAACCCCCCTGTCCACAAAACAGCAGCTAATAATGTGGTTTACGAGCGTCGATTTTGTGATACCTAGCTTCCTATAAACAAAACCACACAGACTACTACTATTATATTATAATTAGTTATTAATATTAGTAATGAAGATACAGACCAAAACAGACACGTTCCTAAAAACCCTTTCACTAAACAACCGGGACGTTAGCCAAAACCCGTCACTACCCATTCTATCAGACGTTTTAATAGAGGCGGAAAGAAACACCGTAACCTTAACAACAACCGACCTAGAGCTTTCAATTAAGAGCCAAATCGCCGTGGCGGTAACTGAAAGCGGGGCGGTGGCAGTACCGGCCAAAATTCTCCAAGAGTATTTATCTAATATAGCCGACGATAAATTAGAGTTGAGCTCGGAAAAAGAGACCGTTACAATTATAAGCACAGGGACAAAGGCAACAATATCGGGCAACTCAGCGGCCGAATTTCCGGTGGTTAACAAGTTGCCCGATAAAAAAATATTAGAGTTTAACCCCGGTGAATTTCATAAAATTATTGGTACTGTCAATGTTGCTGCCGCCGTGGACCCGACAAGGCCAGTACTTTCTGGCATCTCAATTAAAACCATTAAAGATGGTTTAATTTTTGCGGCCACCGACGGTTACAGATTAGCTAAAAGATTAGTTAGACAAAAGTCCAGTGAGCCAGTAGAGCTGATCGTACCAGCAAGGTCAATGACGGAGGTCTCCCGCGCTTTTGGTGAAGAAACAGACGGTAAAATTAGCATGTTCGTATCAAAGGATGAGAATCAAGTACTTTTCTCAGGGGATGGGGTGCAGATATACACACGCCTTATTGATGGGGCGTATCCGGACTATGAGCAAATAATTCCTAAAGAATTTCAAATAGCCCCTCTAATTTCAAAAGGAGATCTCATTAAAGCAATTAAATTAGCTGCGGTTTTTTCTCGCGATATTGGCAGTGTTATTCATCTTAAATTTAGTAAAACGGGAATAGAGGTTAGTGGTATTACTGCGCAAGTAGGTCAAGGGTCGTCAGTAGTAGCAGCAAGCAATGTATCCAAAGAACTAACAGTAGCGTTCAACTCCAAATACCTTCTCGACGGGTTAAGTGTTATTGAGGATGAGGTGGTTAGGATGTCTATCAGCGGACCGACCAGTCCAAGCCTTTTAGAATCTCGACACGGCGAAGAGTACAAATATATCGTAATGCCTGTGAGAACACAATCTTGATATGGCGCTCGCACAACTTAGGCTAATAAGCTTTAGAAATTATTCAAATCAGACAGTTACCTTTTCCAACAAATTAAACTTAATAATTGGAAGAAACGCCCAGGGAAAAACAAATTTACTTGAAGCGATCAATCTTTTGGCAACAACGAAATCTAATCGGACAGGTAACGATGCTGAGTTGATAAAGTGGAGTAGAGAAAAAGGTTCGATTTTAGGAAAATTAGACCACACGGAAATTGAAATGATTATTGAGCAAAACGGGAAAAAATATTATATAAACCGCAAGCTACGCCGAGCCACCGACCTGATAGGGAAGTTTTTGGTGGTTTTTTTCTCACCAGAGGACATTAGAATTATATCCGGTGAGCCAATTCTGAGAAGGAAATTTTTAGATAGGCTTTTAGCCATAACGGATAAAAAATATCTGGCAGAACTTAGCAAATTGCAAAGGATTTTAAAGATTAGAAATAAAATACTGTATATGCAAAAGTTGGGTAAAGAGGTTAGCGATTTATCAATCTGGAATAAACAATTAGTGGAGACCGGAAGTTTTGTTTGGAGCAAAAGATTAAGCGCCTTGGCCATCTTAAATAAAATACTGACAGTAATAAGTAAAAAAATATTAGTAAACCAAACTCTGTTACTAACGCTCAGAAACAATTTAAATTTAAAAACAGAAGAGCTTGCGGATATTAAGGCCAAGTATCAAGGAAATATTGATAGGTTGGGTTCCTTGGAACAGGAGCGAGCCCTAACTCTTGTTGGGCCTCATCGAGATGATATTCAGGTGGAGGTTGAGGAACTAATCGGGGAAAGATTTATTAAAAAAGACTTAAAGATATTTGGTTCTCGAGGAGAGCAACGAGCTGCCATTCTTGCCTTGAAATTAGCTGAGCTTGAATTCATAGAAAACGAAAAAAAGTCTCGCCCAAGCTTATTGTTAGATGATGTATTAAGTGAATTTGATGATGATCACCAAAAACTGCTAATAGCAACGGTCTATAAGCAGCAAACTTTTATTACATCTACGAGTATTGATATTTTTCCTCTTCCGTTGGTAAAAAACAGCAAGGTTTTTTACGTTTCGGAAGGTGAAGTTGAGGCAGAAAAGGCCTAGATAAGGGTATCTATCAATTGGTTGGTGGTCTATTTTTTGCTTTACTGGGAAGAAGTTTGTTCGCCACTGCTCTCAGCGCTAGGAGCAGGGGGGAGAGACCCCGTACTTATCGTTGGCTGATCGACCTGATTTGGTGGTTGAGTTGAATCTTGGGCAATTGTTTCGTTTGAAACAGGATATGGTGCCTCAGTGGGTTCCTCGTAGTTGCCGGTTGTTTGTGGTGGTACGTTTATATTTTGGGGTTGAGCAGGGTTTGTAATAATCTCATGCTCATGAGAAGCGGCTTGAATTCTGATAGCAGCATGGTTTGACCCAGCAAAAAACAAACCCTCCCCAATGTCTGCGGCCAAAAGGAGCTGTCTTTCCCCCTCGGACAAATAAAAGACATCGCTAACCAAATCAATGGCGGCTGGAGATTGTTTAAGCAGTATTTGTATGGATGAATTAGTCACAATTGCTCTTCCGTAGTCGGAGCTCAAAAAATCCTCCACGTCTTGGCTTATGGTGGTTAAACCAAGCAAATATTTTCTGGCCCTCTTTGCAGTTGAGTACATAAATGCAGCTGAATCAGGATGCCTCATAAGATACCAAGCCTCATCAATGATCAAAAGACGCTTCTTTCGGTCCTTTTTTATTTTGGTCCAAATATAATCAAGAAGTATGAACATAGCGATTGGTCGTAGCTCCTCCTGCAAATCCCTAATCGAAAACACAGTAAAAGTGTTGCGAAGATTGACAGTACTTTGTTGATCAAAAATACCAGAGAGGGAACCTTTGATGAATTTTTCAAGACGCTCAGCCATCCCTCTTGCTTCTGGTTCGGCCATATTGAGTAAGGCAGTGTAAAGATCACCCAGAACAGGCGGTTCTCGGGTTTGGCTTGAAGGGTCTGGTGTTATTCCGCGGGATTTGTATGTAGCTATTAAAGCTCTATCTAAAACTGCATCTTCAAGAGGTGTAAGGGTACCCAGGATAATTCTCATAAGTGAGTGTAGGGAAAGAATTTTTAGTCCTAGTTCATTTTCTCCTTCCTCATAAAC
>MHCR01000018.1:1337-4345 GCA_001816695.1 Candidatus Woykebacteria bacterium RBG_16_39_9b | reverse complement strand
TTATGCGAGTGCCTGATTGATATGAAAATTTTATATACTCCCCACCGATCGTATCGCACAAGGTTTTGTATTCGTCTTCAGGATCAATAATTATTATTTCAGTACCGAACATTAGAGAGCGCATCGCCTCCAGTTTAACTAAATAGCTTTTTCCGGCGCCGCTTTTTGCAAATACAACACTATTAGCATTCTCAAGAGTGAAACGATCGAAAATGATTAAGGAACCGTTATGCTCGTTAACCCCGTACATAATACCTTCGTTAGCAGTAAGCTCCGATGAGGTAAAAGGGAATGTAGTCGCAAGAGAGGTAGTATCCATATTTCGAGTAATTAAAAGCTTGTCGTTAAAGGTAGGTATTGCTGATTGGAAGCCCTGTTCCTGTTGGAGGGAGGCATGTTTGGTGATTATTAAAAGAGATCCTAGAGTCGATTCTACTTGCTTTGTGATATCAGTCAGCTCCTCAAGGGTTTCCGCCGGTATCGCTATATAGAATGAAAATTGGAAAAAACGCTCGATACCAGCCACTAATTGTTCCTGAAGAACTTGGGCATCCTCCAATGCTATTTTTACTGCTGGATCCACAACCCTACCAGCTTCAAGATCAGTGGTAATGGTGGCCTCCATCTCGGCTATCTTGCGGCGAAGATCACCCAAAACCCCTCTAGCCTCGACTGGATAGTAGTAAAACGAGATATCAAGCGTATGATTAAACGTTATAATCGGAGCCAACCAATTTGCGCCAACAAAGCGCGGGTAACCAGAAACAAACAAGGTCCTAAAATAGATATCCCCAACTCTCAAAAAATCAAAGTCAATTTCAAGAGCCGGTGGGGCAACGACGTCTTTAACGTCCACCATACCGGAGCCAATTGTATTAGCAAACTCATCTCTGGTGGAAGAAAGGGCTGATGCCTCTGATGACACTCCTTTGCGTTTAAGGCCTAATAGTTCAAGTATTTTCATTACTACCTCCAGACCCACCTTCCGTAGCTTCGAGTATTGGTTCAAGGGCAGGCTCAACTAGTGGTGTAGAATATTCTGAAGTTGCCAAGGCTACTTTCTGCTCCCTCGCTACAGTTGGATTATAAGTATCATAAAAAAGCTCAACTAACTCTGGAGTAGTGAGTTGTTTAGCCTTTAGTCCTACACGGCTTAGCAGTTTCATAACATGCTCTCTTTTTGGGCTTAGATTTATTCTAGCCTTCTCGAGGGTATGCCATTTATCAAGTACTTCTTTTTTTCCACGTTTTCCCAATAGAAAGCTAAATAAACTAAAATTGGAAGCCGTTTGGGCCAGATTAATTGTTGTGTAGGGGATAACTACATAAAACCGTTTGTCCAACACCTCATTTTTGGAAACAAGCTCACGAATAAAACCTTCGTATAAATCTATTTGCTTTGCCAGAAGGGTGTTTTGCTGGCTTTCTTTGGCCCGATTCAGGAGCCGTATATAATTGGAAATATCCATGCGTTTTGAGCGTATTACAACTTGGATGGGAAAGGTTAAGCTATTCAATAGTGCGGCGAAAGCAAAAATCATTGCATCTTGTTCGCCCTCTGAAAGTAAATCAAAATTAACGGCTGAGGTTTGCAGAACAATAGACGCATTGCCATTTTTTAAAATGACAATGTCATCCCGAATATCCTCTATATCTAAATGAGCCTGAGTTGAAGCAATTATTTCCGCCATACTAATGAGACCTTATTTCAATTGGTGGCATTACTTGTCCTGTGATTTCTACCTCCACAATATCGAACTGATAGCCTTCTTTTTCTAAATCAATCGTGTATACACCATTTGGCAGGGGCGTCGAAATGGCAAACTGACCTATTTTATTGGTTTTCAGTGCTCGTACTGGATCCCCACTACTATCCTTAACCACTAAAATTACATTATCAACTAGTAGCCCAAATCGGTCTTTAACGATTCCATTAATCACATTTGGAGAAGAAACCAGTGAGGGAGCCATTTTCCCAACAGCGAGTCTTGGCTTAACAACAGTCTTAATTGGTGGCAGCCCAGTTTTTTTAACAGCTTGTTCTTCCAAGCGTTTGATCTCAGCAATAGCGGCAGCCTTTTGCGAAGGAGTTAGTGGCAATCTTTTCTCGCCGGCCTCATCTGAAGGAATTTGGGTTTCCGTGGCGGCCGCCGGTTTTTCCTCTAATTGATTAAGTATCCCTGCAAGTTCAGAATTGATTCGACGCTTCTCTTTTGCTTGTTTAATCTCATCGTATTGCCGCAGTACTTCGGTTTCGTTTTTTAGGCTTTGTAGGCGATGCATTAATTCCTCTCGCTCCTCTTCTGGTAGATGTTTTACGTCTGGTAGGTGAGTTAAGGTTACAATTTTTTCCTTGGCAGATTCTATTTGCTCTTTCATTTGTTGTAGTGCCGTTTCAGAAATTTTCTCAGAAGTAGTTGAAGTTTCCTTTTCTTTGGTTGCTTTTTCTAAGATTTCGTTCTCAATTTCCGGTGCAAGTTGTGTTGCAACTTTTACTGGTTCTAACAAGCTCGCACTTTTAATTATGTGTGGTTCTTTTTTCTTTTCCAAAATTTGGGGCTCATCAAGCTTCTTTTTTATATGCGATATGTGTTTTTGGTGATGGATGACTTCTTTATGTTTCTTTGGACCAGCCCCCCCCTCCACTAACTGCTTCTTTAATTTACTAAGTCTGGTAGAGAGAGTTTGATTTTCTTTTTCAATTTCCTCCAACGTCTTGTTATGAGTTGATATAACCTTTTCTAAATCATGTTTCCAGCTAGTTACCGTTTCCAGAGAATTTGAAATTCTATCTAATTTGGATAAAACCTCACTATGATCTAGGCTTTCCCTGCGAGCGTCTTTACCTAAGACACCCTTTCTTAAAGACTCAAGCTCAATCTTAATATTGTCGGTTTCGCCTGTTAGCTTCGCAAGCTGCTCTTTAGTATTCAAAAAAGCAATCTTTTGGAAAAGGTCAGCCGTTTCGATAACAGGTTGTTTAATCTCGTTTTGTATAACGACGTTAG
>MHCR01000018.1:924-1307 GCA_001816695.1 Candidatus Woykebacteria bacterium RBG_16_39_9b | reverse complement strand
CTGTTCAAGAGGGGCTTCTATTCGTTCAACAGTTGGTGTGGGATTTTCAATCGGCAATTCAATGGAGGGCGGTTTGATACCGGGTTCTACCGATTGAGAGACTGGTGGTGAAATGGGCTCTAATGGGCTTGGTGCTAATGGCCGCTCTTGGGTTTCTGTTTTTTCGGGTGCTTGCGTAATGGTTGGTATTTGCAGCAATGACTTATCTTCAATTTCGGGCTGTTCAGTGCTTTGAAACTCCTTTAGGATTTCTGGTGGTAGCAGCGGTCTTTGGTAATCGTCTATTTTTGCTTGTATACGACGTTCCAAATTGGCTTTGAATTCCGGAGTGAGTTCAAATGTCTTTTCACCTCTTATCGGCAATAATAAATCACCAAAATAAG
>MHCR01000018.1:577-812 GCA_001816695.1 Candidatus Woykebacteria bacterium RBG_16_39_9b | reverse complement strand
TAACCTCCCATGTAATAGAGGGTTAAATCTACCAGGCAGTGCTTGGCCCGGAAATTTTATGTGAGTTGGTGGTAAATCCGCAGGAAATTCTGGTGTTCCGGGTGCAGCAGAAGTTATTTCTGGAGCCCCGCTATTTCGTCCTTGTTGGTCTTGACTAATTTTATTTTTAGCTTGCCGTATCAGATTCTGTACAGGGGGAGGAGGCCACGTCCGAGTGGGTTGCTTAAAAGTTAAA
>MHCR01000018.1:411-508 GCA_001816695.1 Candidatus Woykebacteria bacterium RBG_16_39_9b | reverse complement strand
AGACGAGCGTCCTCCATAAAATCAAGGGGGGATCGGTATCTTTGAGCTCTCAGTCTCGCTAAGTATACTTCGAGTTTTTTTCTGTCAGCAGGATGGC
>MHCR01000018.1:0-111 GCA_001816695.1 Candidatus Woykebacteria bacterium RBG_16_39_9b | reverse complement strand
TAACCCAACTAATTTGAATTCAAAGCCGCTTATATTTTGTGGGACAGGATGCTGCTGCATCGGACAGTCAACAGAGAGCGGTTAGCAGATAGCAGAAACCAAACAGTAAAT
>MHCR01000017.1:5133-5361 GCA_001816695.1 Candidatus Woykebacteria bacterium RBG_16_39_9b | reverse complement strand
TGGCCGATCTATTTGCTTTTATTTGGATCGTTTGGGTTATGAATGCAATTAACTGGTCTTCTGGGGTTGATGGCCAGCTTCCAGGAATAGCTGCCATTTCTACAATTATTCTTGGTTTAGTCGCCAATCGTTATTTAATCTCAGACCCATCACAAATTCCTGTAGCTACACTCGCTTTTGCAACCGCTGGTGCCTATATAGGTTTTTTACCTTTCTCTTTCTATCCTC
>MHCR01000017.1:1290-5103 GCA_001816695.1 Candidatus Woykebacteria bacterium RBG_16_39_9b | reverse complement strand
CTCTGGCCGGCTTTTTGCTAGCATCACTTTCTATTCTCGCTGGTGGTAAGCTTGCTACAGCCGCACTTGTTATAGCCGTACCGTTGGTTGACGGGGCTTGGGCGATTATTAGAAGAATTATTTCTAGAAAATCACCCGTATGGGGTGACAAGGCTCACTTTCATCATCAACTTCTGAAGTTTGGTTGGACCAAACCTCAAATCGCAGTTTTTTATTGGTTTATAGCAGCAGTTTTTGGAAGCTTAGCTCTTAATCTGGAGTCAAAAGGTAAGTTTTTTGCTATCGTTATGATAATTGTAATAATATTAGCAGCATTAGTTACCATAGCATATTTTATAAAACGCAGTGAAGACCAACGAAAGTTGACATAAATGGAACAGCTTATCCTCCCATTGATAATATCCATGAGACCTATACAATGGTTAAAAAACTTAGCCGTGTTTGCGGCCATCGCATTCTCCGGAGAGTTATTTTTAACCGATAAATTTATCTCTGTTTTATATACTTTTTTAATTTTCACATTGATTAGTTCCGGCGTATATCTCATAAACGATCTTCTTGACATAAAAGGCGATAGGCTCCATTACTCTAAGAAAAACAGACCTTTAGCGGCCGGCAAGTTAGACCGATCTATTGCGACGGTTACCTCTTTGTTGCTAATTGGTACTGGTGTTTTTTGGAGTTTTACTCTGTCAATGAATCTTTTTTTACTTTTAGTTTTGTTTATAACTGTCGAAATTTCTTATACACTTTTTTTGAAACAAGTAATTCTTATTGATGTTATTGCAATCGCATTTGCTTTTATGATCAGGGTTTTTGCTGGTTCCATAGTTGTTTTAACTCCACTTTCTTCATGGCTAATTTTAACTGTTATGATGGGCTCTCTTTTTTTTGCGATTGGTAAAAGAAGAAGTGAGCTTACCCTCCTATCAAACGTAGCACCTAAACACCGAGCCACTCTTTCTCACTATCCACCGCAACTTCTCGATGGAATTACGTTTATGATGGCTACTGCGGCTTTAATAACCTACAGTCTTTTTACATTTAATCAGCCGGAACTTTCTGTCAATAGAAAATTAATTATTGAGGCGTTGCCTATAACTCTTTCTTCTCCAAAATGGTTAATGATAACGATTCCGATTGTGGTTTACGCCCTTTTTCGTTATCTTTATATAATTTATGAGAAAAAGAAAGGTGACGCTCCTGCAGAAGTATTAATTTCGGACAAACCGCTGCTAACAACAACTATAATCTGGTTGTTGGCGGTGATATCTTTAGTTTACATCCTGCCTGGCTAGTTCTCTCTCTACATTTATCTCTTTCTTAACATCTAAAAAGAGCAGGGCATTAAGTGACAGGGTGATAACTCCCGAGAAAGCAAAAATACCTCCGTTCAATACACCAACACTAAACTGTAGAGCCGCGAGTAGAAATACCAACCAAGTTAAAGAAAGCCAGATTGCTGCTTGGTGGTATATCTCGTAGCTATCACATATCAGCTCTTCCAATCCCCGCTTGTGTAAACCGGCTGATACTTTCGGATGAATATGAGAATCGTGAAAATTATGTGCCCTAAACAAAACAAAGCCAAAACCGAAAACAAGAACAAATAAAACAGCGAGTGTTGATACTGAATTAGCAATTTGTAGCGAGTTACTATCCAAATAAACTATTCTTGGAAAAGAATAGAAGATAAGACCTTCACCCAAATTCCAGTTTAAATTAAAATAATAATTTGCAAAGATGGACCCTAAGATTTTCGCGAAGATTACCAAAACTGCGGGTAAGATTGACTCATCGAAAATTTTGAGCGGAGACACATTCATCAAACTTAAATTTAAAGCAAAGTTGTTTCGTTTGCAACTTCTTGTAGGTTACTTAACTTTTATGTTAACCTAAAATCAATGTTCAAGAACCTAATTTTAGCTCTTTTAATCGCGATTTTAGGCCTAATTTTCTACACAGCGATTGGTCTTTTTGATAATTTCACAAAAACAAAAAGTTCCTTTTTATCAATAAATACTGGAGACATTCAAGCTACTACATTGTTGGATAATAAAGACGTTGGAAAAACCCCCCTTCAACTTGAAAACCTAGCAGAAGGTACTTACGAATTAATCTTAACTATTCCAGAAGAGTCTACAAGGAGCGCTTTTTTTAAAGATCCCGTTTGGAAAGTTACACTATCCCTAGCCCCTTCAGCCTTAACAAGCGTTACGAGAGAGTTTGGCCCATCGTCAGTATATTCTGCAGGTGAGATTTTATCTTTTGCTAATGGCGAAGGAATTTCAATAGTCTCTGAACCAAAATCTGCTACAGTAGCCTTGGATGGAAGGGGAATTGGTGACACTCCTATCTCTATATCAACTGAACCGGGGGTCCATAAACTGTTACTTTCGATGGAGGGTTATTTCTCAAGGGAAATTGTAGTTAATGTTGAGGGTAAAAAACTTCTTATCGTTGAAGCAAAATTAGCCATAAATCCTTTAATCAACCCAATTTTGTTAGAAAAAGGAAATGTTTACTTATATCAATTAAACTCACTTAATCCAAAGGTTATTGGGGACAGTGAAGCCTGGGCGTCCGCAATCTGGTTTTTCCAAAATAAACTAGAAGGAGCTCCGAAGTTTGATTTGTTAGTAGATTCTCTTGGAAATGAATTTTTATTTGACCAAAATATTATTAATACAAAGGTTAAAAAAGGGACACCTATAACCCTCGGTTACTTATCGCCAAACGAGGGTAAAGAGGAAACAAGTGAGGCCAAAGCAAAGATTAATTCTATAAAAAACCGCTACGAAAAGGCCTTACCCAAGATTCAAATTTTATCAACAAGTGTTGGCTTTTTGAATGTAAGAACCGGTCCTGGAACTACTTTTACCAAAATCGATCAGGTATCTCCAGGACAAAAGTTTCCCCTCCTGCAGGAAAAGCCCGGTTGGTATAAAATAAAACTCCCCAGCAAAGAAGGGTGGATCAACTCCCAATTTGCCAAAAAACTCTAACAGTCTGTTTGCCAGGTGGTTAGAAATTTTGAAGCTTCTGTGATATAATCTTGAAGCTAATTTGGCGTCGTGGCCGAGTGGTTAGGCAACGGTCTGCAAAACCGTTTACACCGGTTCAATTCCGGTCGACGCCTCCAAATGCTTTATAACGTTTAGATAAAGTCCGCATCACCCCCAGAATTAAAATGGTTTCAATAATACTAGAATGCTTTTTTACTATCTGTTAAAATTCTTATTGTGAGCGACGTGGCTGACTTTAGAAAAGAAAAAAATGAACTTTTCGGAACAACCGAAGAATCTCCGCTTACTCCAGAACAAAAAAAAGAATTTAAAAGTCTAAACTATTACCCTGAAACCAACAAATTCGTATTTAAAAACTTAACGATCGATAAAAACATAAACCAAGAAATTATCTCAATTAAAACAAGCGCTGGTGATACTGAACCCTATAAAAGAATCGGAAGAGTCGAATTCGAAGTAGAAGAAGTAAAACAAGCTCTCTATTTATACAGAAGCCCAGAAGGAGGTTCTATATTTCTACCATTCAAGGATAAAACAAATGCGGTTGAAACTTACCATGACGGACGTTATGTGGAACCAGAGGAAAACGCAGACGGAAGTGTAAATGTAGATTTAAACTATGCTTATAACCCCTACTGTGCGTATAATGACAATTTCCGCTGTCCCATTACTCCAGAAGAAAATACGCTAGATGTGGAAATTCTCGCTGGCGAAAAAAGATATCATTAAGTTGGATCGGTGCCTACACACTTTCTATTGGTAGCGTCACATAGAACGTGGTGCCTTT
>MHCR01000017.1:917-1116 GCA_001816695.1 Candidatus Woykebacteria bacterium RBG_16_39_9b | reverse complement strand
ATCTCCCCATCCTTTTTGTCTAAATTAATAATCACTCGCTTACCGTTGGGGCTAAATTTAACTGCATTGTCCACCAGGCTCACCAGTGCCTGTTTGATTCTACGCTTATCTATAAAGGCTTTCGGTATCTTGGAGGCAGGTTGTTTAAATACAATTTTTACCTCTCTTGATCTTGCCTTTACCTCAAGTTCCTTAACCA
>MHCR01000017.1:0-783 GCA_001816695.1 Candidatus Woykebacteria bacterium RBG_16_39_9b | reverse complement strand
TCGTTTTTTGCCTCCTCATCCAAAGACTTATTCTTCTGTAGATTAGATAAGTAGCTTTTGATAACTGTTAAAGGTGTTCGCAAATTATGAGAAGCTAGTAGGACGAACTCGTCTTTGAGTTCATCTAACTGCTTTAAGGATTCTATACTACTTTGTAGAGACTGCGTCATTTGATTTAAAGAAGAAGCTAAATCAGTAAGTTCATCGCCTGTATTGAGCTCTATCTTTCGCTTTAAATCTCCTTGGCTTATGCCTTTAGCAGCACTGACAACTTTACCTAGTGGTCGCAGAATTGCTCTATCCACCAAAAAAACCATTGTAGCCATGGTCATTACAAAAACCAAAAAAGTTAAAAATATTATTGTCAGTATCGTTTGATCAATACTTTTGTAAATTGATTGATAGGAGATAAAATACCTAATTGAAAACGGCCTGGCTCCAAAATCGTCTGAGTAGGGTACTATTATTTCGCTTATATCTCCATTTTTTCCTGCGAATTGTGCCGGACGGTTTAAGGAAACTGCTTGGAGAATCTTGGGGTCTTCTATCTTATTTGCTATATCTTCTCCTTGTCTATCTAAATTGATGGTATCAAACAAGATGTCACCTTCCACTGATATTATTTGCAGGCGGGTGATATCCTCATTAAGGGCGAGGTTGTCTAAAAGCTGTTCTCTAAATCTCAAAAAACCAGATTCGAAGTAAAATCCGTAGGCGTCTCCAATTGGTTTTGTTCCAAGATTTGAAAAGGTGTTGGCCCGATCCAGTAAAGATTGTTTTTGG
>MHCR01000016.1:10156-13685 GCA_001816695.1 Candidatus Woykebacteria bacterium RBG_16_39_9b | reverse complement strand
TCTTCTATGTCTTCCAAAGAGCTCCAAGAGACAAATAGATTCCTATTGTACTCAATTTATGCCGCATATCTAGTTTTTCCAGCGGCTGCTTTTGCCGTCGGAGCTTATATTGCAAATGTGGCCAACAAAATTAATAAATCTACCCAGAAAATGATTGGCAATAACTTTGATGAACCGGTGAGTTGGGCGGGTTATGATGAAGTTTCGGGTTTAGCAGAGAGCTTTGAGGAGATGCGTAATATTTTGAAAACGCGGATTTCTGTTTTAGAGGAGGAAAAAAATAAAGCAGAAGCCATAGTATTCAATGTGGCTGAGGCTATTTATGCAGTTAATCTATATGGTGAGATAATTATGTTTAATAATGTGGCTGAAAAAATCACCGGCGTTAAAAGAGAATCCGCCCTCCGGCAGAACCACGAACAAATCGTTGTTCTATTGGAGAAAAAAAGTGAAAATAAGCTATCAGGTTTCATCAATAAAGTGCTTTTAGAAGGTCAGATTATATCTTTACCCCCAGCCAGGTTACTAACGGCAGATAGAGCACTGATCCCAGTTTTAGTAAACGCTTCCCCTATTCGTAATAATCACGGTTTGATATCCGGAGCTATTGTGGTACTGCGGGATATCACTCAAGAAGCGGAGCTGGAAGAAATGCGAGCAGATCTTATTTCCATCGCGTCCCATCAACTTCGAACTCCGCTTAGTGAAATTAAGGGTTTAACTTCTCTGATTGATACTGGTATAGGCGGCTCCGTAACTCCTCGTCAAAAAGAGTATTTAAGTTTGATAAATATTGCCACGGAAAGAATGCTTAAATTGGTAAACGATCTTTTAGATATTTCTCGAATTGAACAAGGCAGAATGAAACTTTCAATTCAGAGGGTTAATTTAGGTATCTTGGCGAAGGAGGTTTCACAACAATTTCTTTCTAAAGCCCAGGCACAAAGGCAAAATCTTCAAGTAACAATCGATCCGCAAAGCTTGCCTAACGTACTGGCTGACCCAGAAAAAACTACTGAGATTATGTCAAATCTAATCGATAATGCATTGAAATATACACCATCAGGGGGTACAATTTTAGTAAGGGTACTTTTGGATCGAGATAAAGTTTGGTTCTTGGTAAGAGATAGCGGTGTTGGGATTCCAAAAGAGAAACAAAAAGATTTATTTAAAAAATTCTCCAGGATTCAAAGTCCCTTAGCAAAAACAGTTAGTGGTACGGGATTGGGTCTATACGTAGCTAAACAACTTACCGAGCGTCAAGGCGGCAAGGTATATGTTGATTCACAGGATGGTCAAGGTAGTACTTTTAGTTTTTTCTTGCCAGTAGCTAAAGAAGGCGATCAAGAAAGGTACCAGCAAAATGTCAGGCAAAATACTAATCGTCGATGACGAGGAAATAATAAGAAGAATATATTTCGATCGTTTGAGTGCTGAAAAATATACAGTAGAAACGGCGAGCGATGGTCAAGAAGCTTTGGATAAAATGGTTTCGTTTTCCCCGAACATTATTCTCCTTGATATTCTGATGCCGAATATAAGTGGTTTGCAGGTATTAGAACAAATGAAAACAAACCCCAAAATTAGTAATATCCCGGTTATTGTTCTTTCTAACATGGGGCAGGATATAAATATTAAGAAAGCTCTTGAGCTTGGGGCGCGGGATTATCTGCTTAAAAGTAGTTATACTCCAAACCAGGTGCTAGATAAAATTAGAGCAAACATATCCGGTGGGTCTGAAAAAGGCTCTATTTATCATTTAGACGTACGAGAAAATGTTAGTGACTATTTTCGTTTGTCCGCCGACCACCCATTTCTTAAAGGCTATAGGTGTGCTTATTGTAGCCAACCCTTGCAGTTAGAACTTATCTCAAACAAGACTGGTTCAGACGACCACAGTTTCACTGCTACTTTTGTTTGCACCTCTTGCGGAAAGAAAGCCTAGCTAAAAGAAAAAGGCCTCGTACACCTTCTTGTTACGAAGCCCCCTCGCTCTTCAGGTAATCCTCTATTGGCAGAATGGGACATACCCTAAGAGTGTCTCTCGATGGTTTGTACCAGAACGGGAAGAGTAGACTGTCTCGGTGGGCTAGGAACTGGTGAAAGACGACCCCACCAAATACCCCCGCCATCAGAAATATCTGATCAGCTTGGGCTCCTTGGTAGGCCATTAAGGCGATTCCCTTAAGGAAAAACGAGCCCAAAATATATGATTGGGACCAAAAGAAGATGGCGTGATACCATCCCCAAAGATTGATCCCTTCACCTGGTATCGTGGTCCAGTCCCCATTTGAATCGGCTATGGCACTTCGGAGCCAGTGCGTGGTGAACATTAGAGATCCAGCTACTGCGCTCCAAGTCACCCAGCCGTTAGTGTACCAACCCCTTGTTTCCCCCGCCTCCCTGTAAAAAAGGGCCACAAGCAAGGCCAGAGTCGGTAGATTCAACGAGTCGCCTATCATCACTGTCCGAAACCGGGTAATGCCATGGCGCCTTGGCCGGCTGCAGGTTTCGTAGTAGCCAAGATCCATCAGGTTAAAGATGCACAGCATCAAAAAACCCGCTGCGAAGACGCTCATCCACACTGCCCAAACAGGTTGCTCCCAAAGCGCTTGGATTGGATCTCCCTCGTACAGATTCACTAATCTCCTCCGTTTCTTCTCTTTTGTATGGGTTGCTATTTAATTGTATTGGAAATTGTAACAGAAATTCGCGGAAAGGTAAAGACTATAGGATGTATAGATGATTTATTGCAATAGAGTTGCCTAGGGCAAGTACGGTGTCTCTATAGACACCCGTACGTGCCTTAAGCGTTTGCTAAATTCTTGCGCAATTTTTCTTCAAGTTTGCGAAGCGCTAAACCTATTAGTGCAACTAAACTAAACAAAAACCCAGGTGTGCCTGGTCCGGTTGCTGGTAGAGTTTCCGCCCCTGTAACTGCAGCTAAAACTTCACCCGGTTTTGGTAAGCCGGGCGGAATAATTACTGGTCCGGGACCCGGTTTTGGTTCTGGTTGTGGGCCTGGCTTTGGTCCTGGCTCTTCTCCCGGTGGTCCTCCAATACCGGAGGTGTTTCCCTGGTTGCTGATATTTATTTGGAAGTTTATGTCTCCGGTAGAGACACTTCCGTCGCCGGTATTTTTATCAGCATCGTTGTTTCCAGTATTTAGCTCGCCTCCAACATTGTTTGTAATGTCCATATCATTTTCGACAGTGATATCAAGGCTATTACTTATTTCAACACTCGAATTGTTGTTAGACTCAGCTCCAGTGTTTGAGTTGTTAGCGTTTGAATTCAAAGAATTACCAAGATCAATTGTTTCGTTTCCAAAGCTGAATGAATTAACCGAATTTGAAACGTTCACTTCCCCATTTATATCACCGGTTTTGACTGTTCCATCACCAGTATTTTTGCTAGCAGAATTGTTTCCAGTGTTGGCATAGACATTAAGATTATTTGTTACGGTCGCATTATTAGTGGAAGTAACATCTGTTGTGTTGGATACTTGAACTGATGAGTTGTTGTCAGA
>MHCR01000016.1:8368-9965 GCA_001816695.1 Candidatus Woykebacteria bacterium RBG_16_39_9b | reverse complement strand
AGCGAATCGAAAGATAGAAGCAGCTGGTGGTTGAACAAATTTGGTTATATTGGTAGAAAGAGTTTGTCCACCACTGGAATTTGTTTCATTAGTGGTTGTCATCGCTTTCTCAGAATTCTGGCTATTATTGTCAATAAATGAACCGTTGCTGCTAATTTCGTCAACACCGCCAGAGGTATTTAATATAGCGGTACCGCCTATCATTTTTGTGGTTTTAGATCCTGCATTCGCTGGCAAAACTGCCTGGTCGACTTCATTATTCAAAACGATGTCGTTACTTCCTCCGAACGGGTTGATATTGCCAAGAAAATCACCAAATACATTAACGATTGTTACCACAAATCTCCAGCCGACAAAGTTGTTATTGATCATGTTGACAATGTTGGCTGCTACGTTTACGTCTCCAGTTTTGATACTTCCGCTTCCTGTGTTGTAAGAAGCACTATTTCCGCCAGTATTAGCATCAATTGTTAAATTGTTTGTGATTGAGCCGTTATTATTCAAGGCAACATTGGTGTTTTGGTCCAAATTAATTGCTGCGTCGTTGCTTGAGTCGGCACCAGTATTATTATTTAGAGCGTTAAGGGAACCATCCCCACCGACACTAAATGTGTAAAATGGTGATGCCACTGTTGCTCCAGCTGGGAACCCATAAATTTGTCCAGTCCAATTACCTAAATCGTTAACTAGTACTAACCAAAGAGTTCCTTCACCTCCGATTGCATTGGTGTTGGCGATATTGACTAGGTTAAGATTAGTGTTTACGTCTCCAGTTTGTACCGATCCGCTACCGGTATTTTTATCCGCTGTATTATTTCCTGTTTCAGCATCGATAACTACATTACTCAAAAGGGTTGCGTTGTTATTAAGAGTAATATCAGTATTATTATTTAATAAGGTATCGGCTGTATTGTCCGACCCGGCTCCGGTTGTTAGGTTTGAGGAGCTAAGACCTCCAATGCTAGGGATCCCCCCAACACCCTCCAATCCCGTTAATAAGATGTTTCCGGAAAGGGTTCCGTATATATTAACATTACCAATTATTAATTCCCCGATTCCAAGGAACGTATTGTTTAAAAAGTTGATTATATTAGCAACAACGTTTGCATCACCGGTTTGTACCGATCCGCTACCGGTATTTTTATCCGCTGTGTTACTGCCAGTATCAGCGTCTAAAGTGACGTTATTCACCAAATTACCTTGGTTGTCGATCACTAAAGTATTGTTATTGCTTAAGGAATTTGAAGCTGTATTGTTTGAATCAGCACCTGTAGTGAAATTAGTAGCACCCAAACTTCCTCCTCCAATATATGTGGGAGTAACTAAAGAGTAATCAATTATCAAATCCCCGGTCTGATCATCATAAACATTAAAAACAAGATATCCGATGTTGGTGTTATTTCCAGCGTTTATTAGTGTAAAGACAATGTCGGCATCTCCAGAAACAACTGTTCCGTCACCAGTATTCTTATCAGCGGAATTGTCTCCGCTATTAGAATCCAGCCAAACATCATTTTGTAAATCCAAGTTATTATCAACATCAACGTTGGTGTTATTTTCGAGTGAAGAGTTAGAATCGTTTTCAGAACCAGCACCG
>MHCR01000016.1:0-8267 GCA_001816695.1 Candidatus Woykebacteria bacterium RBG_16_39_9b | reverse complement strand
GTCTGCGATAGCAGCAGCACTACCAGACTCGACCGTTCCGTTACCAGTATTTTTATCCGCTCCATTATTTCCTGTCACGGAATCTAGATTCACTGTATTACCAATTGAGGCATCGTTGTCTATCTGAGCATCTGTATTATTTGTAGTAGAGGTGGACGAGGTATTGGTTGAATCGGATCCAGTATCACTATTAGAAGAGCTAGAATCGTTGTTGGTGTTTGTTTGTTCAGAGGTAGAAGAATCGTTAGAATCAGAAGTATTTGATGTGTTGGTATCTTCTCCGATGTAATTATCTGGTAGTTCTGGATTGTCTGGGGTTTCAACTTGCGTTGTATCTGGTTGCTCTGGAGTTGAAGGAGTCTCAGGTAATGCAAAAGCTGGCATTGTGCCAGGAACAAATACCAAAACTAAACTAAGTACGAGACTTGTTACAAAATTTTTCCAGGTTTTCATTTAAATTACCTTTCTGACAGGCACAAACTATTTTTTAAATTTCTTGTGTCTGCCCCCTGGTGGCTTCCCCCGACTGATTCGGGGGAAAGCCTGCCCCAAGGAAGAAGTTAGGATTCGTTTAGTCCCCTACTTCTACATTTACGTCTACGTCGACATTAACTGAGTCGCCGTCTCCATCTTCACCATTGAGAGTATTCTCGTTGGCTTCTGTGGAAACAGAAATTTCAACATCAGCATCACCTGTGTCGACGCTGCCATCACCGGTGTTCTTGTCAGAATCGTTATCACCAGTGTTTGCTCCAATTTCTCCACTGTTGCTGACATCGGCCCTGTTTCCTTGAGTTAGATCAAGGTCATTTTCGATTTCAACTTCAGCTTCGTTCTCGGAGTCATAACCAGTAGTTTCGTTGGATGCTGAAACATCTGGGTCGTCCATACCTTCAATGGAAGCAGAGTTGGAGTTTGCAGCGTTTTCGATTTCAACATCGACTTCTGCATCTCCGGTTTCAACACTGCCATCACCGGTATTCTTATCAGCGCTATTTCCACCAGTGTTAGCATCTACGCCAACAAAGTTGTGGATGTTAGCATCATTTTCCTGAAGTACGTCGACGTCGGTTTCAATTTCAACTTCAGCCTCGTTTTCAGACTCCGCACCAGTTTCGCTGTTGGAAGCAGATGGATCTCCACCACCGTTTAGGGAAACTTCGGCCCAGTTTCTGTTCACCATGGTTGCAATAGAAACCTCGGCATCAGCATCACCTGTGTCGACGCTGCCATCACCGGTGTTCTTGTCAGAATCGTTATCACCAGTGTTAACACCTACTTGAACGCAGTTGCAGACATTTGCTCTGTTTCGTTGCGTTAGGTCGACATCATTGTCAATCTCGACTTCAGCCTCATTATCAGAGTCGTAACCAGTAGTTTCGTTGGATGCTGAAAGGTCGCCACCTCCAGAAACTGAAAGACTGGCGCTGTTGCTGTTTGCAGTATTGCTAACAGCTACCCCAGCACTGGCGTCTCCAGTTTTAACGGAACCATCACCAGTATTTTTGCTTGCGCTATTTCCACCAGTGTTGGACCAAATGGAGATATTGTTGTGAATTTCAGCGTCGTTGTATTGGCTTACAGTGACGTCGTTTTCAACTTCAACCTCAGCTTCATTATTAGATTCTGCGCCGGTTGTGTCGTTAGAAGCGTCTGCAGCCAAAGATGGTGCCATGGATAGCGAAAGAGCTAAACTAGCACTGGCTGCACCGTAAATTAATCTTTTTATCATTTATTTGTTTCACCCCCTTTCGCGATAGATTTCATTTATAAGTCCGGCTCCAGCTTTATAAACCAAAAACCGGAGGCAAGATTCCCAAATTTTTTGAGAAACTTGCCTCCGGTTGCGGTCGGCTATAGGTCAGATGTTACGTTTGCTTTTTATTTTTTAACAAAAAAACCTTGGCAGGTATAAGAAAATTATAAGTTACGCTACAACAGATTGTCAAGAGTGCTACTTATCGTTTAACTCTCACCCAGGTTTGGTAATTATTTCTAGGTTGCCTATCGTTACTTAATGTTTTTTTAATTGTTCTTTCGGTGATTTGCACCACACGTCCGCCTTCAATATAAATTTCTACCGATCCGTATTGTTTATGTCTCAAAGCATCCTTAATCTCTTCGACTAAGCTCTCTGAAATTTCGGTCGTTTGGTATTCTTGCTCCATAAATTACCTAAAATTAATTTCCAAGGTTTCTTTTTCACCGCTTAACTCGCCTACCTCAACTTTAAAATTCTTTTCACCTTCATCGATCACAAATCCGATATTACTTTTTTTGGTCGCTTGCGGCCGGATTTCGACTGCTCCTTGGTGAACGCTTGGAGCCAATTGTTTACCGTCAGGTCTAACTAGTCTATATAGATCAACTGGGAAGATATAAAGAGCAACCGGATGGGGGTTTTCGATTTCCATATTTATAATAAGGAAAGTCTTACCCTCGCGCGTTCGCGCCTTTTTACCTTGTACTAAAAGGGAGTTAGCAATTTCTGCGTTTGCTACCGCCATTTCAAATTTTCCGTCTGTTCGACGACCATCCTTAACCCTTGCTATAACGGTGTAGTTTTTGTTAATTAAAACTTGAGAGTTTTTAGCACCTAGTGTTGAATTATTATTTAATGAACGGACAAACCAAAAAGACAGACCGCCAAAAACAATTAAAGCAACAGCGGCAACTACTATTAACTTAATGTTATTGAACATTCCGTTAACGCGGTGATTGAAAAGTCTAGTTTTAACGCCGGTCACAAGGATTGACATCGGAAAAATTATAACATCAAATTGCAAATTTATCCTGTAATTATATTACTTGTGTCAATAACATATCAAATTCTACTGTATTTTCGATATAAATCTGATGGACGCTTGCTTGTTGACAGGCCTATACAGAAATAAACAAACACATCGTTAATTGTCCAATCAAAGTATTATCAAGGAGTATATTATCCTGTAGTATATGAAATAAGATAATATCTATATGTTGAACTAGATAAAGGTAGGTGTTGCGGAAGCAATCCACATTAATAGGAAAGGCAGAATCTAAGTAAAAACTAAATTATCGGTGCTATCAATATCTATAGTCACAGTACTTCCTCTTACAACCTCTTTTGAAAGTAGCTTTTTGGCAAGCGCGTCTTCCACACTGTCGGCTATCAATCGACGAAGTGGTCTTGCTCCGTAAGTTGGATTATAGCCTTTATTTGATAACCATTTAACTGCTTTCGGAGTAACGACTAAACTTATATCTTGTTTCTTTATTCGTGCTGCAAGATCCATCAAAAGAAGCTGTGTTACTTGTTGGACCTGGTCAAGAGTTAATGGCTTATAAACGACAATAGAGTCAAACCGGTTTAGAAATTCCGGACTAAAAATACCCTCGCGCTGCAATTTTTCCAGGAGATTTGTTTTTAATGCAGATATGTCCTCATTTATCCCGACTGCTTCCCGAATGTATTCTGCCCCGGCATTTGAGGTTGCAACAATCAAAGTGTTTGTAAAACTAATTTGGCGTCCGGAAGCATCGGCAATTCGTCCTTCGTCGAATATATTTAAAAATAACTCAAGTACTTTTCTATGCGCCTTTTCTATTTCATCTAAAAGAACAAGAGTAAACGGATCCTTTCTGACCGCTTCAGTTAATTGACCTCCGGCTTCGTATTCACTTGATCCCGGAGGTGATCCAATCAATCTTGTTACAGAATTTATGTCTTGAAATTCATTCATATCAAAGCGAATCATTCTGTTTTCGCTTCCAAAATAAGTAGCAGCTAAGGCCTTTGCGGTTTCGGTTTTTCCAACTCCAGTTGGTCCTAAGAAAAGAAAAACTCCAATAGGACGGTTTGTTGTACGAGTTATTGTTCTTGCGCGGCGAATTGATTCGGAAACAGCTTTAATTGCCTCTTCTTGATCAATGATTCGCTTGTGCAGTTCTTGCTCTAGGTTTAGCAGTTTTTCGCTTTCAGTACCAGTAGGTGTTCCGACAGGAATTTTTGTTTCTTCGGTTATTAATGCTTGAATATCCAAAGACTCAACAAAGTATTTCTTGTTTAAAGCTACTGACGTTGCCGCTTCTTCTAGTAAATCTATTGCCTTTCCCGGTAGTGCTCTGTCGATTACGTATCTTTCGGAGAGTTCGACTGTCTGATTAATTGCTTTGTATGTTATTACGACATGGTGTTTTGGTTCTATACTGGCGGCCGCATCTTCTAAGATTCTGATCGCTTCATTGCTGGTTGGGGGTTTAATTTCAGCCACGTCAAAAAGTTCGGCAAAACCGCTTTTAGTTTCAACATACCGGCGCCAATTATCCCTAGTTGAAGTACCGATAATGGCGACATCGGGGTCCCTAAGAGTTTGTAAGAAAAATCCTGTTATGTCCAGCTCTCTACTCTCTTTACTACCAGAGATCAATTCTATATTTGGTATAAAAAGAATAACATTGCCGGAGTGCTTCACTTCGGTGATTAAATCCCGTAATCTCCTCTCTAACTCACCCGTCTGCGCTTCTGCGAGAAGTGCGGTTAAATCAAGTTGCAGAAACCTTTTGTAGTTGAGAGGAGCAACAAGGTTTCCTGTCTGGGATTTGCTTGCTAGACCTAAGATTATTGTTGTTTTCCCAATTCCAGGCTCCCCAATTAAGACAACATTTTTTCTACCACTTCGGCTAAGAGTTTTTTGGATCCTATCAATTGTAGATTCCCTTCCAACTAAGGCTGATCTCAAACCTCCTTTTGTTAATTCTCTGGTTAAATCTCTTGTATATTTTTCTGTTTCAAGTGTCCAACCAGTGGCAAGTGTATCAAAGATTCCCGGTCCAAGTTGATCTGCCGGTTTTTCCCAGAAAGGAATTGTGTCTGAATAAACCCTTCTTGCCCAAAATACAATATTCAATAGATCGTTTTCCTTAAGTTCTTTTTGGAATTCAAGATTAGCGAGACCTTTGTTTAATTTAAATAAAGCCAAAAGAATATCAAACTGATCAATATATTCCTGTGATTCTTTTTTAGAGTAGGCAATACTTTCAGAAAAAAGAGCTTCGATGGGTATTTTTTCTGCCGGACCAGCCAAGATTTTATTAATGTCTTCTGTTGAAATATCGCTTCTTGTCAGCACAAAGTTAATAGAGGGGTCCCCTATCAGTTTTAGAAATATTTGATTTGTGTTGGTTAAATCGGGAACCTTTAATAAGGTTTGGGCTGCTTCTAAAGTTAGGAAATCAGCAATATTGTCCCCAGAAGAAATACGGCTTAAATCTTTTTCTGGTTTTTCTCTACTAATCTTAAATCTGTAAAAGACTTCAAGAATTAGTAAGGTTACCAAAAAAGAATAGGATAAAGAAAGAATTTTATTTGAACCGCTAGATGCGGCCAAAATAAATAATAAAAAAAGAATGAGACCGACAATAAGTCTAATAGCAACTATCGGAAGTGAGGAATAAAATAGTTTAAAGGCTGCTACTTGGAAAATTTTGCTTGTGTTAGGAAAAAACTGCACCATATAGTCCCCAAATAATACTAAACGGGAAAAGGATCCATGCTATAAACAAAACAATCTCAAATCCAATAAAAAAGACAATGAAGACTAAATCAAATATTATGAGGAGGCTTTTTATTACGATACCCATAAACATTGAAATCCCAACCAAGCCCTCACGATATTCATTCTTTAAAGGTTTGAAAAACGTTTTTATTAATAATCCGAGTGAGAGCATGTGTAAAGAGGCTTTGAAAAGGGATTCTAGTATTTGAATTAATTTTGCCGGGGCTTGCCAAAACCACCAATAAAAAAATCTGGCAGGGAGAATTGCTAAATACGCAGTAAAACCTACAGCAGGAAAGCTCATAATTTAAGTTTAAACAAACTCAAAGGTGCTTGCAAGCTATTTTAAATAAGTTCTTGGTAAAGTTTGAGATGGTCAGCTATAAGTCGTGGCATCAAGAAGTGCTCTCGAGCTTTCTCTCTACCCTCCCGACCCATATTTTCCGCTTCTTTAGGATGGCTGATAAGCCAAATGATTTTTTCGGCTAGCTCCGCTGAGGTCGAAACCAAAAACCCATTTTTTCCATCATCAATTTGATCGACAATTCCTCCCGTCTTACCACCTATTACCGGTTTTCCTTTCCACATGCCTTCTGAAACTGTCAAACCGAAACCTTCTTTGATCGATTTTTGAATTATTACTGTTGAGATAGTTTGAAATGCATTAACTTCGATTGCTCCAACCCCGTCTAGGTTAGAAAGTATATGGATATCTTTATCAGTACCAGCGTATTTTTTGATATCTATGAGAACTGAATGAGCTTCTGGATCATCACTGGCAAAAAACCCAATAAGCACCAGTTGCAAGCCGTTTATTTTCTTTTTAGCAATCCTGTAGGCGTCGATTACTCCCCAAGGGTCTTTCCAAGGGTCAAATCTTGAAATTTGGGAAATTATCGGACGAGTGTTTTCCACTTCAAACTTTTTTGCGATCTCAGTTGCAAAGAAATGATCTATGGGAGAGTTTTTTGGATTTAAGGGATCAATTGCCGGCCAAAATATTTTACATTTATCATACTCTAAGCCAGGTCCAATATAGGTTCTTCTTGTAAATATCATACGATCGTATTGCTTTATATGCGGTAGTAACCAGTCCCAAATGGCCTGGTTTGGCTTTGAAGTATCAATATGACTTCTCCAAACCGATGGGTGTAAATTTGGGTGAAAGGATATAGTTGCGGCAACTTGAGGATCATGAAGAAACCATAGGTCAGCTCTCAAGCCTCTTAATTCGTTTGCAATTTCCTCATTAGTTCTTAAATAAATTTCTTTTTGCTTTTCGTTCAAATTACCCTTCTTTCCCTGTAAGAAATTATGGATCTCCTTTGTTATCTCGAAAAACTTAAAATGTTTTTTTAAAACGAAACGTCTTGCATCAATTCCCAGTCCAGAAAGAGTTGGAACCAATGTTGAAAGTATTTCTGATACCCCACCGCCGCTGGCTGTACTGTTGAGATGAATTACTGTTACACGGCCTAATTTTTTGGCCATTTGGATGACATGGTCATAAAGACCATCTTTAATGATCCCTTTATATTTTGAAAAATGAATTGGATCTAGTTTAACTTCTTGAATCATTGGTTGAAAGGATGGATTATTTTTTGCCCCCTTCCTTAGACTTTATTTTTGATTGGCGAATTATACCTGCCTTAAACCAACTTGGAGTTCTAAAACCGGGTCCTTTTCTTTTCATCGGATTGGCTTAATATTATAAAGTACGATTATACCGTCTTTAATTTGTATATTCCCGATTGGCAAGGCTGATTTTTCCAAATCAAAACCAATTGAATTTAAAACAAAATCTAGCAATTTGGAAGCAAGAGCTGGTGGAAGGTCGAATTTACCAACTTTAGCATTGATTATTTGCACCGAACCTTTATAGGAATTGATGTTAATATTTCCTTCAAATATAACTGGTGCTCCCGTTTGAGCTATCTCACCTTTTAAAATTATTTTGTTCCCCAAAATCTTGATAACTCCGTCTTTCAAAACGGAATGGTCCGAGCTTGCTATTAAATTATTTAAATAGTAGCTAAGCTCTGTTTCGGTGAATTCCATCAAGGGCCATTGACTTCCTTCTGGTAAAGCAGAAAGAGAAGCTATTTTTGAATCAGCAGTATGTGAAACCTCAGGGTGAGAAATGCTCATCTGATCTGAGCTTTTATTAAAAAAAATATTAGTTAGATATGGTACATTTATTAAACCACTTCCCGCAGTAATAATTGTTGCCGCCAAGAGCACAGTAACCAAAAAAATTAAATTGCCAATCAGCCAGCCAGCAAACATCAACGATATGGTTGATAAAAAAGATCTTTTTGGCGGTTTCTCTATGCCAGGATGAAGTGTTTTAGGAGTTGGCAGTGACCCATCTGTAACCATTAGTTGGTAAGACTCTCTTAAACAATTTTCTCTAAAATATTGCTTGTTTGTCAATCAGAATTTAATATATAGCTTATGAGGCTTTACGAAAAAACCTGCGTTCCATGCGAAGACTCCTCTACTCCGGGGTTGAGTGTGGAAGAAGCTGAAAAATACAATCAACAAATACAAAATTGGTATCTTCAAGAGGTAAAGAGCCATCTTCAGATTTCAAAGGAATTTAGATTTAGGAGTTTTAAAGATTCAATCAATTTTGTTAACAAAGTAGCAGATTTAGCTGAGGATCAAAAACATCATCCAAATATCCTTATTACTTATAGCAAAGTTAAGATTACTTTGTTTACTCATGTA
>MHCR01000015.1:29988-36582 GCA_001816695.1 Candidatus Woykebacteria bacterium RBG_16_39_9b | reverse complement strand
TTAGATAATTTTATCGCTAGACTAAAAGATGAAATCAAAACCCGTAAATGAAGAAGACATTATTAATGCCTTTAGGAGAGGAGATATAATAATCTTTCCAACTGACACTTCCTTTGGCATCGGTTGTATTATTAGCAACACGGGCTCAATAAAACGAATGTACAAAATAAAAGGGCGCCCAGAGGGTAAACCGTCAACAATTTTGGTTTCAAGCGTCGAAATGGCCAGGGAATATGCAATTTTTGACAACAGAGCATTATTATTAGCGAAGAGATTTTGGCCAGGGCCTTTAACTTTAGTATTATCCTCTGGTAATCTTGCTCCGAACTTTATTAAAGGAGAAGGCGGCACCCTTGGTATAAGAGAACCGGACCACGATCTACTTAAAACGATCATTGATAAGATTGGTGAACCTATTCTAGGGCCATCGGCAAATTTTTCTGGAGATAACGCTCCATATAACTTAGGCGCAATTGACAAAAAACTTATAGGAATGGTAGACTACGTGATCGAAGAAAAATGCGGGGGGCAACAGAACTCAACAATTATAGATCTAACCAATAATAAAATGTCACTTGTAAGAAAGGGTCCGATAGATATAAAAGACATCAAAGGAGTTTTGCGATCGGTAAGTTCTATAAACTAAATAATAACATAAGGGCTACAAAAATACGCCTAATTGATAAAGATAACAATCAAATTGGTATTGTAGACCTTCCTGAGGCACTGAGACTCGCCAGAAAGGACGATCTTGATCTGGTGGAGGTTGCTCCCAACGCCGATCCACCAGTCTGCAGAATCGTTGACTTTAAAAAATTTAAGTATCTGGAAGCTAAAAAAGAGCGTTTAGCGCAGAAAAAAATACATAAAACTGAAACGAAGGAAATATGGCTAGGTCCTTTGATGGGAAATCATGATTTGGAATTCAGATTACAAAGAGGGAAAGACTTCTTACAGCATGGAGATCGGGTTAAGTTTACAGTAAAATTCTCTGGCCGGGAAATGGCCCACCCTGAACTTGGTCATTCAGTTTTATCTAAGGTAGAACAGCTGCTAACGGACCTAGCTGTCAAGGATGGGGAACCAAGATTTCTTGGTAGAAACTTAAGCTTATCTTTTAAGCAAATCAAAAAAGGAAAATAATGCCAAAAACAAAAACGAAAAAATCTTATCAAAAAAGGTTTAAAGTAACACCAAGGGGAAAAGTAGTAACCCAGGGAAGTTATTCTTCTCATCTGAAGGAAAAGAAAAGAAAATCCAGATTAAGAAGGCAAAAAGAACCTATTATCCTTAATAAAACTGAGAGCATTAAAGTAAAGAGACAATTGGGGCTTAAATGAGAGTAAAAACAACTGTAATAAAAAGGGCTAAACACAAGAAAATCTTAAAACTGGCTAAAGGCTACCGAGGGGCTAGAAGTAAATTATATAGAACAGCTAAGGAAGCTGTATTCCATGCTGGAGAATATGCATTTTCCGGTAGAAAGCAACGAAAAAGGCAAAATAAAAAACACTGGATTATCTTGATTAACGCTGCGTTAAGAGAAGAAGGAATAAACTACAGCTTATTTATAAACAAATTAAATAAAAAGAATGTTCTGCTTGATCGAAAGATCCTCTCATCTATTGCTGAAAACGACAGAAGCACATTCAAGAAAATAATCGAATTTGTAAATAAATAGCTTATAGTAACATAATAATCTGCCCCATAGTCTTGACAGTATTCCAAAATAGTGCTATAATTTGACAACTTTTTGGTCTTAGTGTGGGTGGCTCATGTAGGGCAGGCGTGAGCCTCCCACGTTAAGACCAATTTTTATTTAACAGCATTCTTTCCGTTTAATTACCTTTATTTGCAGGTCGATTTTGTGTTATTCTCTAAAATAATGGCTTTTGACTTGGAACGTACCGAAAAGGAATTTTTAAGTTCTTTAAGGGAAATCAGAACTCGAGATGAATTGGAGAATTTGCGCATTAAATATTTTGGCAGAAAAAGAGGCATCTTAACCAAAATCGCTTCTAGCTTGCCGTTACTCTCTCTCAAAGAGAAAAAAATACTGGGACCAATCTTTAATCATCTAAAAGGGGAGCTACGCCAGTCCTTAAAAGAGCGGGAAAGCGATCTGTCCTCGGCTAGCCCGAAATCAACAAAAGAAATCCAGCAAAAACCCTTAACCTCTTCATTATTATTTGATCCAACTGCTCCAGGGAAGGAGGTTTTCACCGGTCATCAAAACCCAGTCATCAGTGTAATCGAAGAAATAAAAGAAATATTTCATTATTTAGGTTTCACCTATATCGACGGACCAGAAGTTGATTTAGATTTATATAATTTCCAAAAACTTAGAATTGGAAAAGACCATCCAGCTCGTGATACTCAACAAACATATTATTTAAATGATGAAGTAGTTCTTCGGACACATACATCATCGATGCAGGTTCGCTATATGGAAACTCACAAGCCGCCAATTCGGGTTTTATTTCCGGGTAGAACTTTTCGTCGTGATCCTGTTGATGCGACACATCTACCAAGTTTTTATCAGATTGAAGGCTTACTAGTTGATAACGATAGCTCGATGACCGATTTAATTGGTACGTTGGATTTCGTTATTAAAAGATTTTTCGGATCTAAAACTAAAACAAGAGTTTACGGTCATTATTTCCCGTATACAGAACCTTCAATCGAGGTTGAAGTGTTGCATAAAAACGGTAAATGGATGGAAATATTAGGTGCTGGAATGGTTCATCCTGAAGTACTTAAAAATGGAAGAATTGATCCAAGAAAATATAGAGGATGGGCATTTGGAATGGGACCAGAAAGGATGGCAATGTTAAAGTATGGGATAAATGACATACGTCTTTTTTATAACGGAGACCTAAGATTTATCAATCAATTTTAATTTAAAACTTATGTTGGCTCCACTTTCCTGGTTAAATGAATATGTTAAATTATCCATCTCAGCTGATTCTATAGCTAATAATTTTTTGTTTTCGGGAAATAAAGTTGACTCATTACATAAAAGAGATGGTGACTATATATTTGACCTAGAAATAACACCAAATCGACCAGATACGCTATCCATAGTCGGTCTGGCCCGCGAGCTTTCAGCGGTCTTAAATGAAGATCTTTCAACTCCTGACATAACAATTATAAGCAGCAAATCCTTACCTAAAAACAAGGCGATTAAAATTAACGTCAAAAACAAATCTCTTTGTCCATATTATAGTTTTGGAATAATAGATGGCGTAAAAGTTGCACAGTCACCCAGTTGGATTGTTGATAGATTGGAAAAAAGCGGTGTAAGATCTGTGAACAACATTGTTGACATAACAAACTACGTTATGATCGAAACAGGTCAACCAATGCACGCTTTTGATTTTGAAAAAATCAAAGGGGATTTGATTCTCAGAGCATCTAAAAGGGGTGAGCGGATTAAAACGTTAGATGGTCTTGAAAGAATTATTCCAGAGGGATCAATAATAATTGAAGACGATGATAAAATTATAGATCTTGCCGGATTAATGGGCGGGGAGAATACAGAAGTAACTCATAACACAAAGACAATCCTAGTCCATGTTCCAGTATACAACTCCGTCAGCATAAGAAGAACATCACTATCTACAGGATTACGAACGGAAGCTTCCAACCGTTTTGAAAAAAAACTTGACCCAAATATGCACCCATTCGCTTTTGATCGTGCGCACAAATTAGTATCTGAAATCGCAGGTGGAATGATTATTGGAGAGAAAAAAAGTGTTGGTTTTCCAGTGAAGGAATCTTCCTTAGAGCTTTCATTGGATATGATAACATCCGTTCTTGGAGTAGAAATCGAAATTGAAAAAATAGTCAATATCTTAACTTCTCTTGGATTTAGAATTTATCCTCAACCACTAGATAAAAATAAACTCAAGGTCGTAATACCATCATGGCGTCCCGATGTTGCAATAGAAGAAGATATATATGAGGAGATAGGCCGAATATATAATTATAATAATTTTCCGAAGACACTACCAAAAGGATCTCCGCCAATACAACCAGAGTTATTTTTAGTAGATTGGGGAAAGATTTGTAGAAACATTTTTTTGTCGTTTGGATTCAGCGAAATTCTAACACCCACGCTTTTAAGTCCCGATTTATTAATTAAGGCTAATTTAAATGCAAAAGAGGCCATTAAACTTTCTAATCCAATGTTGGAGGACTACTCATTACTAAGGCCAAGTTTGATTCCTGGTCAATTAAATGTCATAGAGTCTAACTTAAGAAACTTCGACGTTATAAAAACTTTTGAACTTGGAAAGATATTTACAACTTTTATAGACAAGCTACCCGATCAACCTACAGTTTTTGCTTTTCTAATAACAGGCGACTTTCAAGAAGGCAAAGGGTACTTGGAGGAATTACTTAAAACTTTTAACATTAAACCAAAATTTAGCTTATCTAAAACCTATCCTTTCTTTGAGCAAGAGAGAAGCATTATTATCGAAATGGGAAAAACTAAACTGGGCCAGTTTGGTGAGATAGCCCAAAGCGTATTGAATAACTTCGGTATTAAAAAACACATCGTAGCTGGAGAATTATTTTTGGAAAATTTAGCTACGGCGGGTAATCCTGATATCATTTATAGACCGATCCCAAAATTTCCACCAGTCATCGAAGATATTTCCATGTTTATAGACAAAAATGTTTTTGCTGAAAAAATCATTGATACTATTAAAAAAGGAAGGGAAGACATTGTTTCTTCCGTTTTTATCTTTGACGTATACTACAGAGGGGGTAATAAAAAATCGGTGGCTGTTAGAATTTACTATCAAGCAGAAAACAAAACTCTAACAAACAGAGACGTTTCGAAAACTAGAGAATCCATTATTACAGATCTTAAAAAAATACTGCAGGCAGAAATCAGAAGGGTTTAATTTAAACCTGTTGCGCGTGACTTAAACCTCCAAGTCTATTTGGAAGAAAATAGTTTACCTTAATTAACATTAATGTTTATAGATGATTCACCACTGCTACCAGCAGAATCGAAAGCTTTTACGGTTATTTGGTGGTTTCCTGCTCCCGCAAGCGAAAACTCGGCAGAGTAGGGTGAATTCGCTACAGTGCTGTACAAACTGCCATCAAAATAAAATTCCACTTTAGTTACCGTGTAAGGTGTGGTTATCTTAGCTGTAACAGTAAAATTCGATCCAACCGTAGCTCCATTTGATGGAGTAGTTATTGTCACAACAGGTTTTTCTTCACCACTTGGATTATAGTAATTATTGTCCACCTTAGTTGGTGGGCAAGGTTTACAATATTTAAAACTTGGATTAAATCTTTCTGTATAGGGATCTTTGAGAACAAAAAACACCTTATCAATCGCTAACCCTGCAGCTTCACACGACTCTGATGCCAAAAGCCCTGTTGGTTTACAAATTCTAACCTTCACGCGAGTATCATCTTCCCTTTGTGGTACCTGCCAGGAAGCAAAAAGCTCGCTTCGAGTTTTTGTTGTATTTGGTCCAGGTTTCATACCTGAAACTGCATCAACCTGCAGAGAAACTATTTTATCCGGGCGCTTAAATGGTTCGTTGGGTTTCCCTTTCAACAATTCTGACATAATCCGATGCCAAATCGGAGCAGCACCGGTTATACCAGACGAAAGTGAAGGGTGCATCGAAGCATTGTCGTTGTTACCAGTCCAGATTCCTAGTGTATAAGATGAGGAAAACCCGAATGTCCAGTTATCTCTTTTATCATCAGTGGTTCCTGTTTTAACCGCAACATCGTGACCCGGAACCGAAAGTATACTAACACCATAGGATCCAAAAGCCGCTAGTTTTGCGTTTTTATCAGATAGGATATTAGTTATTAAAAAGGCGTGTTGAGGTGTTAGTACTTGTTGACCATCTTTAGGCTTAAATTCCTCTAAAACCTTACCGTTTGAGTCAGACACTTTTAGAATAGTAGCCGGATCCACACGCTTACCACCATTGGCAAAAACAGAAAATGCGTTAGTGAGCTCAATTAGCTTAACTTCCCCACCACCTAAAGTAAGAGACAGCCCATATCTATCTGGATTAGTAAAGGTGTTAATTCCCATATCTTTAGCTGTATCTATCATTGCTTGCACACCATTTACCGCTAACATTTTCACTGCTGGTATGTTATAAGAATTGCCCAAAGCAAACCTAATTTGCTGAGGACCATGATCTCTACCATCGTAATTAACCGGTTTGTATCCGGTACCGAAATCCGTTCTCATATCAAGAAACATTGTAGCTGGGGTATAGCCATTCTTAAAGCCTGTTACATAATTGATAGGCTTTATTGCAGAACCCGGTTGGCGAAGGGAGGTTGAAACATTTACCTGCCCATCATAGCTCTTGTCGAAATAATTTTTCGACCCCACCATAGCTAAAATTTCACCAGTTTTAGGATCTTGAATTATCGCCGCACCATTACCAACCCTTAATCTTTTATTTTCAGGTTTATTAATTTCATCTGTTACAATTTTTTGAGCCATTTCTTGAATTTTTAAATCCAAACTTGTTGTTACCCTTAGACCACCTTCCAGTACAAGTTTTTCCCCATATTTTTCCACTAAACGCTCGC
>MHCR01000015.1:24886-29861 GCA_001816695.1 Candidatus Woykebacteria bacterium RBG_16_39_9b | reverse complement strand
TAGCACGTCTTTTGTTCTATCTATGTACGATTTTGGGTTTGAACCAAATGGAGAATAAGTGGTCGGCTTTTGGGGCAAACCCGCAAGTATAGCTGCTTCTACTAGAGAGAGCTTTGATACATGTTTTCCGAAATACAGATTGGAAGCTGCTTCAACACCCCAAGCAGTTCCTCCGTAAGGTACTTCGTTTAAATAAATTTGCAGTATTTCGTCTTTGTTAAATTTTCTCTCGATTTGAACTGCCAGAATAAACTCTTTAATTTTTCGAGTAATAGTTCTTTCCGGAGATAAAAGAGAGTTTTTAACAAGCTGTTGTGTCAGAGTTGAACCACCGGTAAATTTCCTCTCAAATATTATCTCCCTTAAAACACGGGCGTACCCCCATAAATCAAAACCTTTGTGCTTATAAAAATTCTTATCTTCAATTGCAATAGTAGCTTTTTTTAAGTCTTCAGGCACTTGATCAAGTTTTACAAGAGTCCGATTTTGATCACCATAGACGTCATAAAGCAGCGCACCGTGTCTATCGAGAATCTTAGTTGCCTGCTCAACATTTCTTTCCTTTAATTTATTCGGTGAGGGCAACTCTCTGGCATAAAAACCAAAAGCGAATATAAGTGCCACTAAACCAAAAATAAAAAAGATAAATCCGGCTGTGACTAAAGCACCGAAAATTTTAATTTTCTTCCGCCTCCAACGTCTTTTGTTAATTAAAGAATGGGATCGACGAGGCGTAGGTAGGATTGAATACGGCATAGCCTTGTAGTATTCTACCACAAACTTATATAATTATAAAAGTATGAGCGAACTAACTTCTTTACTGGATCACAATGTTGAAAATATCTACCCATCAAAAGAATCCCTTAAGTTACGTTTAAAAAGTGACTCAAGGCTAAAAATATATATTGGAATTGATCCCTCCAGTCCTAATATTCATTTAGGAAATGCTGTGGCGCTTTGGAAACTCAGGGAATTTCAAAACCTCGGCCACGAGATAATCCTCTTGATAGGTGATTTTACAGGAACTATTGGCGACCCTTCTGGACGTGATGTCACGAGAAAGCCACTATCTTTTAGTGAGATACTGGGAAATTCAAAGAAATACAAAGAACAAGCCAGCAAAATACTAAGCTTCGATGGAAAAAACCCCGCGGAAATTAGGTATAACTCTAAGTGGCTTGGAAAACTAGAACTTTGGGATTTTATGAAAATTGTTTCTTCGTTCACCATCGGTCAATTGATAGAGCGTGATCTATTCCAAAGAAGAATGAATGAGGAAAAGCCGATATTCCTAAATGAGTTTTTATACCCCATTCTACAAGGCTATGACTCGGTCGCAATGGAAGTTGATATGGAAGTAGGGGGTACAGATCAAACATTTAATATGCTAATCGGTAGGGATCTTCTGAAACGTTTCAAGGGTAAAGAAAAATTTGTTCTCACTGTACCACTTTTGCCCGGTTTAGATGGGCGTAAAATGAGCAAGAGCTTTAAAAATACAGTGGAGATAACAGATGATCCACATAATATGGTCGTAAAGTTAATGTCGCTGGGAGATTCTTTAATGTCAGTTTATTTTAGGCTGTGTACGAAGCTTTCTAAAGAAGAAATTCAAAAGGTAGAACTTGATTTGAAGGAAGGAATTAAAAACCCAATGGAAATAAAAAAACTTCTTGCCAAAAAGATTGGAGTACTATACCACCGTGAGGAAGAAATTGAAGCAGCATTAAAGGAATTTGAAAGAGTCGCTCAAAAAGGAGAACCACCTAAACCGGCCGTTAAGCCATTAAGCTCAAAATTGATTCAAAAAAGCGCAGTTGATATACTTTTGATATTAGGAATGGTTAAAAGTAAAAGCGAAGCAAGAAGATTAATCGAACAGGGCGGTGTTTCAATAAACTCTCGAAAGGTTATCTCTACAGAAGATAAATTCGACATAGAAAAAGGTAGTTTAGTCCAGATTGGTAGATTTAAGGCAGTTTTAGTAAAAATAGAAACATAGATTATGAATTTTATTCGAAGAAATCGTTGGATTTGGATAATAATAGCGTTATTAATTTCACTTAGCTTAATTGTATACCCCTTACTATTTATGATTCCTAATACTGCCAGCGGGTCTTAACGCCCAATGGATCTTTATACTCCGATAAATGAAATCAACAAAATAGGGAAGTACTACTCAACTCGGTTAAAAAAACTAAACATCCAAACCGTCCATGATCTTCTTTTTCATATACCCAGCCGATATGAAGATTTAAGTCAAATCAAGCACGTCAATGAAGTTGCTCCAGACGAGACTGATACTATCTCCGGGCAGATTTGGGAAATTCGTAACGTAAGAACCAAATACGGCAAGAATCTTACTTTTGCAACAATACACGACGGTACAGGTACCATAGATTCTGTTTGGTTTAATCAACCGTTTCTAACCAAAACGTTTAAAGTTGGTTTAACAATAAACCTATCCGGCAAAATAGGTCACTTTAATAATAAATTGACACTAATTAACCCGGAATACGAAATAAGATATAAAAAGGAGAGACCTATTCATACCGGTCGATTAGTCCCAATCTATCCAGAAACAGCAGGCATTACTTCAAAATGGCTACGATCAAGAACTTCAAATCTCCTTAATATTCTTTCGCCGAAATTGAATGAGTATTTACCAAATCCAATAATCAAAAGAAATAAACTTTTAGATTTAAAAACAGCGCTTTACAATATTCATTTTCCCGATAAGTTAGAAGATTCCATAAAAGCTAGGGAGAGATTGGCCTTTGATGAACTTCTTTTGATACAGTTATCTACCATAAAGCGGAAACTGGAATGGCAAGAGAACCTTTCAAGCACCCCATTAAAGATCGATCAGGAGAAAATCCTACATCTTATATCAACCTTACCATTCCAATTAACAGCTGCCCAAAACCAATCTATCAAGGATATATTGACCGACCTTGCGAAAAATACTCCTATGAATAGACTGCTTCAAGGCGATGTGGGAAGCGGTAAGACTGTAGTAGCAACAGTTGCAATTTATGCTGCTTATTTGAATAAACTTCAATCAACTCTTATGGCACCAACTGAAATCTTATCAATTCAACATTTCCAAACTATCAGTTCTATATTAAATCGCCTCGGTGTAAAAGTTGGCTTAAGGACAGGATCAACGAAAGAAAAAGGAGATTTTGATTGCATTATCGGAACCCATGCTCTGTTATCGGAAGGTTTTAAATTTCCTAACCTTGGATTAATAATTATTGACGAGCAACACCGCTTTGGAGTTATACAAAGAGCTACTTTGCGTTCAAAATCTCAATCCCCCCATGTATTAACCATGACCGCCACACCTATACCCAGATCACTCGCTTTAACTTTGTACGGTAATCTTGACCTCTCCTCGCTAGACGAGCTGCCAGAAGGTAGATTAAAAATAAAAACCTTTGTCGTACCACCCAATAAAAGAAACGGCGCTTACACTTTTATTGAAAGGCATATAAAATCTGGAAATCAAGCTTTTATCATCTGCCCACTGATTGACCCCTCTGAATCATTAGAATCGGTTAAAAGCGCCAAGGAGGAACATCAAAGGCTTCAAAATGAAGTTTTCCCAGAATTAAATCTAGGGTTACTACATGGAAGATTGCCATCGAAAGAGAAGCAGAACGTCATTGAAAAATTTCGAAGAGGAGATTATCATATCCTCGTCTCCACACCTGTCGTAGAAGTAGGAATTGATATTACCAACACAAATGTTATGATGATCGAAGCGGCTGAACGTTTTGGCTTAGCTGCTCTTCATCAACTTCGTGGAAGAGTTGGTAGAGGTTTAGTCCAATCATATTGTTTACTTTTCACAGAATCTACCTCCAAAGAGGTGATTGAGCGACTAAAACTACTCGAAAAATATAATATTGGGCTAAAACTAGCCGAGATGGATCTTACATTAAGAGGACCTGGCGAAATATACGGCACCGCACAACATGGTGTACCTTCCCTGAAAGCTGCGAGTTTCCAAGATTTAAAGCTAATTCAACAATCCAGAAAAGAAGCTTTAGCTATTTTAGAAAAGGATAAAAGCTTAAAATCTTTTCCAACACTGATGGAAAAACTAGAAAGATTTGAAGAAGATATCAGTCCAGATTAGCTTTATAAGTATACATTCAAGATTGACACGATTTTAGATAAGACAATATAATAAATAACATTGATCTATGGGAGCACTACCAAAGCGAAAAATATCAAAAGCTAGAAAAGGTAAACGAAGGAGCTCATTGAAAATAGAGATACCTTCTTTAGCAGTATGCCCTAAATGTGGACAACCAAAATTACCTCATACGGTTTGTCAAAATTGTGGTACTTATAAAGATTTGCAGATCCTTAAACCTACAACCAAAACTAGTGTTAAAAAAGTTAGAAGAGACGAGAATGAAAGTAAAAAATGACCCTAGACATCAAGGTAGACGGTTAGCACTCCAGTCTTTATTTGAGTGGAGCTTTAATTCAACTGATACCGACGAACTGGTCAGGCGGCATGAAAAAGAATACGACAGTATTATTGAGAGCGAAAGCGATGATAATAAGATCGTCGTTGATTCTGATTTGACACTATTCTTGGTCCAAGGTGTAACCGAAAATCTTGATACATTAGATCATATAATTTCGGTTGCTGCTCCAGAATGGCCACTTGAGCAAATAGCCAAAGTCGATCTTGAGGTTTTAAGAATAGCGATTTTTGAACTTTATATCGCCAGGAATGTTCCACCTAAAGTGGCTATTGATGAAGCAGTTGAGCTGGCCAAAGAATTCGGAGGGGAAAATTCAGGAAAATTTGTTAATGGGGTTTTAGGTACTGTCGTTAAGGATATGATGCCCGAAATATCCGGAACTGAAAAGAAAGGAAATAAGAAAGTGCACAAATGAACGTTTTTGAAACGATTAAAAAGATAATCTCAAATCAACTTGGTGTGGCCCCCGA
>MHCR01000015.1:17343-24878 GCA_001816695.1 Candidatus Woykebacteria bacterium RBG_16_39_9b | reverse complement strand
AAGGACGACTTAAATGCCGATCCATTAAGTATTGGTGACCTAGTAACTTCTATAGAATCTGAGTTTAAAATTAATGTACCCCAAGAAGAAGTCATCAACTTCCAAACGGTAGAAGACATAGTTAATTACATCTCAGACCAATTAGACGCAAGCTAAATGATTAACTTCGCACAATTGGAGAAAAAACTAAATTTAAAATTCAAAAGGAAGGACTTAGTAAAATCCGCATTCATTCACCGCTCATATCTGAACGAGCATCCAGAAGAGAATTTGCCTCACAATGAACGTTTAGAGTTCCTCGGAGATGCTGTTCTTGGTTTTATTGTTTCAGATTATCTGTTTAGCACCTACAGCAATAAGTCCGAAGGCGATCTTACAAACTACCGCTCATCAATAGTTAACGCGAAGATTCTTTCGGAAGCCGCCTCTGACCTTTCACTTGGGTCATATCTTCTGCTATCCCGAGGCGAGGAAGCGACTGGCGGTAGAAATCGCCAGTATATTCTCGCTAATACATACGAATCTTTTTTGGGGGCTATTTTTTTGGATTTGGGATTAGAAGCCTCAACAAACTTTATTCAAAAAACACTTATTCCCAAGTTAAAAAATATAATTGAGAAGAAACTCTATAAAGATTACAAAAGCAACCTGCAAGAGCTATCACAAGAAAGATTTTCAATTACACCGTCTTACAAAGTATTGAAGGAGGAAGGACCAGATCACGCAAAAACCTTTATAATTGGAGTTTATCTGGGCAAAAAAAAGATAGCCGAAGGTAATGGTGGGAGTAAGCAAGCAGCTGAACAGTCCGCTGCAAAAGCCGCGCTTGAAAATTTAAACCTTTTAGATTAAAATTTGGAGTTTACTAATATGGTAAAGATAAGATTAGCTAGAGTTGGCGCAAAAAAGCAACCAAAATACAGAATAGTAGTGGCTGAAAGTACTTATAAAAGAACCGGACGTAACATTGAGACTATCGGCCATTATGATCCAACAGTTAACCCTTATTTAGTGGAAATAAACAAAGAAAGATACCTTTACTGGGTTAGCGTCGGTGGCCAACCCACCGTAACGGTAAGAAATTTATTTAAAAAACTGGCAAAGTAAAATTTTATAAATTTATCAGTGTAATGAAAAAATTACTTAACTATATTATCGAAGGGATCTTAGATGACCCTTCGGGAATTAAAATAGAAGAGCAGACAGAGGAAGGCATACTTAACCTAGTGGTATACGCACCAAAGGAAATAATAGGAAGAATAATTGGCAAGAATGGAAGAATAATAAAATCAATCCGGTCTCTTCTGAAAATAAAGGCAATAAAAAACAATATCCGCTTCAAATTAGTCCTAATGGAAAGCTAACTATCTATGAGAGTAGATATACTAACTCTCTTTACCGACTATTTCAAAACACCTTTTAACAGCAGCATTTTAAAAAGAGCCGTAAACAAAAAACTACTTGAAATCGGTCTAACTGACATACGAGATTTTGCCGCTGATAAACATGGGACAGTCGATGACAAACCTTTCGGCGGCGGAAGTGGCATGATTATGAAGGTCGATGTATTGGTACCTGCTCTAGAGCAGGTTTTAAAGTCAGGCGAAGGTCAAAAAGCACACAAAATTCTTCTTTCCCCAAAAGGTGCTATATTTAATCAAAAAAAGGCTAAATCTTTGGCCAAAAAAGACTGGTTAATATTAATTTGCGGCCACTATGAAGGGGTGGATGGCCGATTTGTCGATAACTTTATTGATGAAGAAATATCAATTGGGGATTATATTTTGACTGGCGGAGAACCAGCCGCTTTAGTTTTAATAGATACTGTAGCAAGATTAATACCAAAAGTTCTAGGCGATAAGGAATCATTAAAATTTGAGACTTTTACTCGGGTAAAATCGGGCGACAGAATTCAAACTATATTGGAATATCCTCAGTATACAAGACCGGCCAAATTTCGAAGCTTACTTGTGCCAAAAGTTTTATTAAGTGGAGATCACAAGAAAATCGAAAAATGGAGAATAAAAGAGGCACTAAAAGAAACTCGCAAAAAAAGACCAGACCTATTTAAAACTTAACGGAATAAATTATCTTTCCCAACTTTTCCGGGTGGAATAATGATATTTGTGTAATCAATAAAAAGTCTATCAAGCTTAGAAAAAAGTTCCTCTTCTTTTGTACTAAATGTAGGCAAAGGATCGTTTATATCAGATAATTTTGGCAGTTCTCGATATGGCGCATTCAGTTTAAAGGTTATATTTAGACTAGTTTCTTCAGAAGTAGCCGAAAAATCCTTAACAAGAAATATTCTTTTCGCTTTTTCAACTAAACTTAAAAACCTTTGCAGACCATTGATATTACCAACAACCGATACATTAAATTCCAACTCTCCTTTCACCTTCGAATCTTGTTTAGACGGCTGAGAATCTGTATTTTGTTTAACACTTGAAGTTGCTTCTTTGGCTGACTCTGTTGCAACTTTTCCCGGTTTAAAATCCATGCTTTTAATACCCACTTCGGATAACGCCGCTATTCTACCGATACCTACAATAAGCCTTGCTAAATCTTGGCTTTGAGGCAAGGCTGTTAATACTGCGCTTCTTGTTGCAAGAAGTTCTTCCAAACTCATTGCTAAAAGTGCATTATCCTTGTCTTCTAGTAATTTTAGTCTCTCTTTTCCCTTACCTAATTCTTCTGCCTGAAAACGAATTCGATTAACCTGAGGCAAAAAAGCAAAGGGAATAATCAACACTACTACAACTAAAACTGCTACTGGCAGAAAATATTCCTTTAACTTGTCTGCATTAAAACTCTTCTGATTCATCTTCCACTAAAACTCCTCTATCAGGAAAAATTATCCTTATTGAAAACTTATATCCATCAGCAACAGAACCAGAAAGATCTACTAGATCAACAGACGAAAAACCAGGTTTCGTATCATCTGTTAGACCTTCCACAAGTTTATCAACTGTATCTGATGTGGGCGCCTCGCCACCAAGGACAACTTCACCAGCAGCAGAAGTTGATATACTATTAATACTGACAGTAGATTTTTTGGCAATAATATTTAGTTTTGCTGCTATTTTAGAATAGGGTGGTGTGTTGTTCAGTTCCTGTGAAAGAAAATTTAGTTTATCGAGTATTTCTCTAAAAACTAACTCTTTTTCTACTTGATTTCTTATTGATTCTTCACGCTTTTTTTGTTCGTTCTCGATGTTTCTTGCCTGCAATAAGATGATGCCGCGATACGCAAAAGCTCCAAGCAAAACTGCAATAACAACTAATAACACAAATACTGCAGCGACATTTATCTTTTTCCTAAAAACGCCTTCCTTTACCTCCACCGCGGTAATTTCGGGAAGTAAATTTATATCCGTTTCAGCCATATTAGGTTTCTTTTAAAGCAAGCCCAGTTGCAACAGCATATGAGGGTCCTTCTTCACGCAAATGTTGAGAAACATTGGGTGGAAGGTTGATACCCTGCCAAGGATCAGCTATTTGAACTTCTAAACCAAGCGCTTCAGCCAAGTAAATCACAAGGCCTGGTAACTTTGCTGTACCTCCGGTTACAACAACTCGCTTAACTGGGATTTCTGCATGCTTTCCCGCATAAAATGCCAACGCACGCCTTGTTTCATTCACAACAACATCAAATATTGGTTTTATTGCCTGCATTACTTTCCCTTCCAATTGATCAGAATCTAAACCATAGGTTTTCATGTATTCTTCCGCTTGATCGAGTTCAAAACCTAAATCCTGCGCAACTCCACGTGCCAAAGCTAAACCTCCAGTTCCTACTGACCGAGTGAAACTAATCCTCCCAGCAGAAACAATACTTAAATCTGTTGTAGAAGCACCAATACTTATTACCAACGTCGTAGGTGCCCCCTCCAATTTCTGAACTAAAGAGCGAACAACAGCTGTAATTTCGGTTTCAAGAGAAACGACACTTAGACCTGCTTGTCTAAGTACTTTAAGATATCTATCGATAAGCAGCTTTGGAGCAGCGATAAGTAACACCTCAATTCTGTTCTGATTATTATTAGCCTTTGAAAGAATCTGCCAATCAAGCCTCACGTCACTAATAGGTATTGGAACATATTGCTCTGCTTCCCAACCAATAGCATTGGCTACTTCGCTTTCTTTGAGGTTAGGCATCTCAATAACTCTAGTGAAGATTTGAGACTCCGGCAGTGCGGTAATGACTTTATCAGTAGTAAATTGTGCTTCGTGATGGAGTCTTTTTATTGCATCCGCAGAAGCTGCTTGATCTACTGGGGATTCAGAAACCAAACCTTTCCCCGGGGAAGGGATTTGTCCAGCTGAAACAAAATTAGGACGTTCAAAAGAGCCGGAAAGTTGCACGGCTTTAATGCTATGTGTACCGATGTCAAGTCCAAAATGATTAAGGGCAGGCATATGCTTTTTGCCTAAACTCTACTATATCGTAACATAATGATTAAACAGTCTCAATCTAAAAGTTAATTATTTTTCTATGCCCTGTTTAGCCTCTAACCAAGCTTCATACCCTGGTTCGAAAACATAAATGTTAAAACCAGAATTACCCAACTTATTTGTCACGTTATATAAATCAGAGCAATTCTTTTCGCAATAAAATACAGCATTATAACCAGCAAAATCTTTTTTCAAAGATTCAAGCCTGCCGTCATCTGCAAACTTAGATATATCTTCTGCTGGTAAATTAATGGCGTTTGTAATATGACCCCTCTGGTAACTTTCTTGATCTCGAATATCTATTATCAACGTGTCACTCTTGTCAACTACGGAAATTAAGCTTGCCAGATCTATTTTCGCTACTGATTTATTATCTTCTTTACCGGCCACTTCACTAGGGGAATTCTTTGAATCTACTTTTTGTGGGGTTGAATCTCCACTACCGCGAGAAAATAATCTCTCAGAAATATTTGCTAGAGCAAACGGAATTACAATAATTCCTATGCCAAGCAGTCCCAACAATATTTTTGTTCTTAAAGGCGGATCGTGCATTACTCTTAATAATAAAACTTTGCCCGCACCAGGAGCAAGAGGAATAACTTCTTTAATCTTTTATTTGTTACTTATTGATCGACTGGCCACTAAAAAAAACCCAATCGAACAGTCCAGGTAGGGAAGGGTGTAGTCTGGTAACTTTCAGCTTTCTGGTAACTCCAGAATCTGTCTTGCCGGTAGCAATAATCTCCTTTACCTGTCCGGGGAGAGTCCTTCCCGACTCAGGAGCAATTGCTACTGGATGGGCAGTAGTGTTGTTGTACAAAAGCTTAATTCTCCCCAAAACTAACTTCCCAGTAGGAGTTTTGTCGTTACAGGGAGAACCCTCGCCAATTCTAAAGTTAATCGTTCTTCTAAATTGAAATGTTTTTCCTCCTATATTAGGATATCCAACCTTTCCAACACTTTTACAAAAATTATTCGGACCCGGCCTAGCATCATACGGATCGAAAGTATAATCTATAATTTTAAACTCAGTACCAGTATAGTAAACGATTTTAAATTCCACCGCAGGGGTTTCTGGGTTACCGGCAGGTGTTCCAGAAGTGCCCCAATATAACGTTAGCTGTTGTTCCCCTGAATCGCCGTAAGCAGAGCTGGAAAGATTATCGAAATTGGATAAAAACACAATTTGAGCAACGTCATCTTTCGCCAACTCGTTCGGAAACACAAATGGCTGGTCAACGGTTAAATTAATTGTACCTACTGAGTAATTAACTTCGGTTTGGCCCAAATCAATATTTCCGTTAGTTACGGCATTTCCTTCAGTTGAAATTCTTTTCAAAGCTTCTTCAACACCTGCTTCAGCAGCGAAATACGCACGATTACTTTCCTCTGAAGTTGTGGAAACCCTCAAATCGGTTATCGCCCTAGAAGCAATGGATATAATTATTGCTAAACCTATAACTAGAATTAGTAGGAAAATTATTAGAATTTGACCTGATTGACTCTTTAAGTTATTGCGAGGCAGGGTCATTTAGGAATTGTCCTTTATTTAAGTTTACAGATAATCCATAAGAGGTGTCAAGAGAAAGCTATTGGTAATCACGAGTAACCACAGTAGTCTTAAACTGCTGATCGCTTTTAAACTCCGGTCTGTCTGGTAGAGAAGCCCCTTGAACAAGGGTGATGTTTATACCAACCCTTTGAGGAGTTGTAGTTATATCGACGCTAAAAGTACATAGGCTTACCGATGCTCCTGTTTTTGTGTCTTGGTTCGTTAAATACTGCACAGGTCCGGCGGGTAATTGTTGTATATAAACTCCACCATTACTTGTCCCCGAAGTCCAAACAGTACAACCAAATCTATAATTTTGAGTGCCTTTTCTGTAATCAACACTGGCACCGCCTCCTGTAACATTAGAAGCGGCTCTTACTTCTCTTTCAAAACGCTCAATAACCAAATTCCCGTTTTGGCGTATCTCATTCCCAATGGTTGTTTTATTTTGATTTCTAAGCTGTGTTACAAAAATAATTACGCTCGTTGCTGTCAAAATACCAATAAGAGCGGTAACCACAAGAAGTTCAATCAAGGTAAAACCCCGATAATTAATCTTCATCTCACACTCCTTAAGACTGTTATCTGCTTTGCTTCGTGAAGCCCTCTTGAATCAGTCCAGGAAACTGTAACTGTTACTTCTTTCCACTCCTGATAGTCTTGTTTTCCACCGTCAGCAATTAAACTTCTAAAGTCGCATGTCGCAGTGTTAATATTGGCTGGATTAGATGGATCAACACAGTCTCTAATTCTTACAATCCGACTGAAACCAGTAAAACCTGTTAAATTTATTGATTCAGGCACTGCCGATAAAACAAGCGTTGGAGGACTTGCAGGATTCAACGCAAAGGTCTGCCCAGTACCAAACTTTATGTTGTATAGATCAGTCCAAACAGCACATCCTGGACCACCACAACCTGTTACAGAACCTTCTTGGTCTCTGATACTTCTTACCAGTTCCACACCTTCTTCAGCCAGTTTAGAGGCTTGGGTAGATGTCCTAGCGAAAGTTGCGTTTCTTTGTACAGTTATACCCAGTGCCACGATCGAAAGAATAATAATCGAAGAAATACCAATCGTTACAACAACCTCAAGTAATGTCTGACCACTTTTACCGAATAGGTTTTTCATGGCAATTTCTCCTGCGTTATCTTTCCCTGATAATCAACGGTTACTCTATAAATAATTGTGGCGTCTGTTACTTCAAATCTCTGTGGGCCGACTAAACCAGGTGAAAGTAGAGTATTGTCGGGAGCGCTGTTGTAAAACTCAACTCTCTGGTTTGCGGGTTTAAATAAAATCGTAGAATCTGGACCGATTGTATAATTTACCAGGTTAACTGAAGCTGGGAGAGTTTTTGTTTCAAATTTAAATTTGGTTAAATTACCCCCAACATTACAAGCACCGCCAACCTCATATTGATTGGTCGGAGCAGGGGACATATAAAGATAATGCCCTACTAAAGGATCGTCGTCGGTATTTCCTAAAATATTATCTGGTCCATCACAAGTATTGTCCTTAACACCGC
>MHCR01000015.1:13844-17250 GCA_001816695.1 Candidatus Woykebacteria bacterium RBG_16_39_9b | reverse complement strand
CTAATGAAACGGTTGAAAGAATTGCAATAATCGCTACCGATACAAGAAGTTCAATTAAGGTAAAACCAAAAGGGTAGGGGAGATCTTTACGCTCTTTAGGCAGAGGTTTGTGCATACTTAAAATTTAACAGAAAGATAGGCTTCTTTCAATCAGCCCAATACTAGAAAGGATTTCTATAAAGAACGCAATCTGTTGAATTTGCCGCGGTAAATATATTTTTACAACTCTTCCAGGCAAAGAGATAGGCATCGTCTGAGCTTTCAGGCAAATCGTTGCTTACAGTCTCCAACCCTGCCATAAGAAAATATCCTTTACCCGCACTTGCTAATCTATAATAATAAGCATATCTTTGGGTTCCCCAAATGTTTCTTGGATCTTTTGGAACACCTTTTTTGAAATAACGATTAGGATCAGCTGCAGGAGCCAATTCCGGAAACCAATTGGCACCTGCTGTGCTAATTCTTATGACAGGTGGGTATTTTCCGCTATCTTGATGATAAAGCTCGAGGGCTTTTTGGATTTCTTTAAGATCTTGGACTCTTTTTGAATCGCGTCCTTTGTAGATTACTTGAATTGGGTTGACCACAACAACTGCTCCGGTAACAAGAATTGCAATAATGGCAACTGCAACCAACAGTTCTATAAGTGTAAAGCCTCTTTTATTTTTCATGAAACGTTTTAGTTTGTTACCTGGTAATTGTAATTACCACCCGACGGCCAATTGTTACAACCTTTATATTCATAAACCGGTGAATCGCCTGTCAGGGTTTCCAAATGTGCAAGAAGAGCGTAGTGCCTGCTGTCAACATGAACATAAAAATAACCGGTATTTGATTCTGCGCTAGAAGGATCTTTTGGTACTTCTCCATTGGGGAAATATGTTTCAATTGCTTCTTTTGCTTGAGGGTAAAGAGTGCTGGAAATAAAGCCGCACCAACCAACAGCTGCAGGATAACTACCATGATCTCTCCAGTAAAACCCGAGGGCTTGCTGAATTCTTTTCAAATCGTCCTTTCTAGTGTTGTCTCGATTGCTGGCGATTAAAGCGACTGGTGTGTATTTTGAGAGCTGAAAGTTCGGGTTAAAGTAAGAATAGGCAACTAAAGAACCGTAGATAAGGGCTAAAAATACAACAACTTTGATAAATCTATCCATATCATACGACTTTAAGGATTACTCACAACGTAACAAGGTATTCCTGCTCCATAAACACTCGTGCAGTTGAATTCACCAACTCCTATTGCTGGGTTCGTGTCTAAAACGCCCCCGTCTGTAACAACAGCCGTCAGTTGTTGATTTGAGGCGTCTTCAAGCCTCGCCGCTAAAACATATTCATCGCCGTTAGCATCGCTTCGGTAAAAATAATAATATCCGCCGGTATTTGTTGGGTCTTTTGGTACATTTTTGGCGTAGGTTGTCGTAAGACCATATATCCATGGGTTGCTTCCACTGTCACTTTTACAATAAGGCGAAGTAACTGGGCATTGTGCAGCAGTGCTAGGAAATTTATTGTTGTCGTTTTGGTAGGATTGAATGGCAACCTGAATTTCTTTTAATTCCTGAATACGCTTTGAATCTCGGGATCTAAAAATTAATTTTGCCGGGTTAACTGAAATAAGAACAATAGTCACCAAAATTCCAATTATTGCTATCACTACAAGCAATTCAACTAAAGTAAAACCCCGCATTTTCATTTTTTTAGGCAGGTCAAACATATAAAAACTTTACCTTAAAGTTAACCCATCAAGCCAAGCCCAGCAGTTTTTAATTTTTAAACTTTCTGGGCATGGCTAATGGATAATAAACCAATACTAACTACGTGCACCCAGTTGGTCCGGTTGTAGCTGCACCAGAAGGTGTGTCATATACACCAGCTACTCCACCACCTGTTTGGTTAGCAGGTACTACTGCTGCATGAGAATCCTTATCTTGAACAGCAAATCCAGCACCACCTGTCCACACAATGGTATTTGTGGCAAATAAACCCCAGTGGTTGTGGTTGGCTCCACTTCCACCTCGCTCTACTAAGCAAAACGCGTCTGCACCACCATTAAGGAATACATTAAACCCATTTGCTCCACCAAGAGCGGCAGGGGCGTTTTGAACATACCCATCAGCTATTAAATCTGCTCTATTACCACATTGTCTATCTGTCCATGGGGTACCAGCAACGTCACCAGCCGCTGCAGCACCAGTCCAGTTCATAACGAAAACAATAGTCGAAGCGGTTCCTTTACCCAGTTGATCGGTAATACAGGCTTGAACACCTGAACCTACTGATCTCACATCGGATGCGGCTCTTCGGTCGTTGGCATCACGGATTCTGGCGGCTGGGTTAATAGCCACCAAGACGATCACCACTAAAATTGCGATAATCGCGATAACAACCAAAAGTTCAATAAGCGTAAATCCCTTTTGGGATTTATCGCTTGCGCTGCCAAACATCTTAAGCGTAAATCCCTTTTTGCTTGCAATAATCTCCTTAATTTTTTTCACTTTCTCACCTCCTTTCCAATACAAAGATAGAAAATAATATTTGAGATAAACTGTAGACCAGCTGAGGATTTAAGATTTAAGTAACTAAAAGAGACCAACATACCAATTAAAAAGTTGTTGTCCCCAAAAAAGCGAGATTAACCCGCCAATGCTTAAAAACGGCCCGAAAGGGACAGTCTGTCCGAACCGCTTATAACCCGTCAATATAAGCATAACAGCGGCCCCTGCACCTGTCAAGAAGGCTAGAAAAAAGCCAACAACCGCTGCCGGCCAACCAAGAGCTAGGCCGATGAAAAAGGCATATTTTACGTCGCCTCCGCCCATTGCTTTGCCAGAGGTTCCCCATATAGCGGCATAAAAAAATCCGGCAAATAAAAAAGCCAAGAGTAGTGAAGCTCCAAAATCATAAAACGTATTTACAGGGTTTTGCTGAAAAAGACTAATTGCAACAAGGGATAATTTATAAAAAAAGGCGGCTATTATTGACAAGAAAATAATTCTGTCCGGAATTAACCCATCTTTTAGATCCGTCACAAAAAGTACTATAAAAACGCTCGCTACAAAAAGTGTGAAAAATAGACCCCAAATGTTTGGTAAAACAGCAATACTTGGCTCCAGAAGGCTACCAGAAGTGCCATACATGGTTAAAACGGAAACAATAAACGTAAGTCCAGTGGCGGCTTCCACAAGAGGGTATTGCCAGGAAATTGGCTTGCCGCAGTAGCGGCATTTGCCCTTCAAGAGTAAAAAACTAAAAATAGGCACTAAATCAGAATAAGATAAGGTGTGCTTGCAGCTTGTGCAGGCTGAACGAGTCGTGATTATCTTTCCTCCATGAATACTTCGATAAGCGACTAAATTCAAAAACGAACCGACGCTGGCTCCGATTATAAAAATGATGAATAAAAA
>MHCR01000015.1:2325-13771 GCA_001816695.1 Candidatus Woykebacteria bacterium RBG_16_39_9b | reverse complement strand
CAAGAAAAGCAACCATTATCCCAAGCATAATCATGACAATTGGTTCCAAAGCGGTTGTTAAATTGCGAACTTGATGTTCGACCTCCAGTTCATAGAAGTGAGAAACTTTGTCTAAAACATCGTCCATCTTCCCGGTTTCTTCACCAACTGCTAACATCTGCGTAACTATTGGTGGGAAATCCTCTTCTTGAGCAATTGCCTTTGAAAGAGGGGCCCCCTTTTCAACCAGGGCGGCTGCTCTTTTAATTGCTTGGGTGTGAACAGCATTTAAAGCCACTTCGGATGAAATCTTGAGTGCCTCTAATATCGGTACTCCCGCACCAACCAAAGCACCAAGGGTACGTGTTAATTCAGTCAGAGACGAATCCCGGCTTAACTGACCCATAACTGGGACTTTGAGCATCAGTCTATCCATAATAAGTGCCCCTTGAGGTGTTTTTTTGTATCTGCGTAAAAATACAAAGGCGGCAGCCAGTGCAATTATTATTAACCACCAAAAAGCGGCCATAAAACGGCTGATGGTAATCAAAATTACAGTGGGTAATGGAAGATCAAGGCCAATTTCTGTGTAAACATCTGCTAGTCTTGGAATAACAAAAACCATTATCAAAAAACTAACTGCTGTCATAGCGATAATAATAATGGCCGGATAAATAAATGCGCCTTTTATTTTGCTTTGAAATTCACGATCTTTTTCTAGCGTGTCGGCTAATTTTGTTAAAACCGAGTCTAAAGTACCAGAAGCTTCTCCTGCTTTGACAATATTAATATATGCGGCTGAAAAGGCTGAACTGTGTTTAGCGAGAGAGTCCGCAAATGACTTACCTCCTTGGACATCATCTGCTATTTCCTTGATAATCAGCCTGAACCTCTCATGAGATGTTTGACGCTCAAGAACTATTAAGGAATCTGTGAGAGGCAACCCCGACGTTATCATTGTAGAGAGTTGTCTCGTGAAAGTAGCCACGTGTCCAAGATTCACTCCACCAATAAAAGGAACCTGTAGTGCCTTAGATTTCGGAGCAATTTTGATTACTACATATCCCTTACTGTGGAGAACAGAAGAGGCCTGCTCCCGACTAGTAGATTCTACAGTTCCTTTTTTCTCTTGTCCGCTTTGATCTCGTACAGTATATGTGAATTGTTGCATTTATTATTCCTATCCCTTAACTTCTCTCATTAGTTCAGATGGTCTAAGAGAGTAGCTTTGGGCTGTTTCTAATGAAATCTTTCCTTCTTTCACTAATCTTGCTAGCGATGTCTCAAGTGTAAGCATACCAATTTGAGAACTCGTCTGAATTATATTATCTATTAGATGAGTCTTTCCCTCCCGAACAACATTACGAACCGCTCCTGTCGAAAGCAAAATCTCTACCGCTGGATAACGGCCTCCTTTTATAGCTGGAATTAATCTTTCAGAAATAACAGCTTCTACTGTATTTGAGAGTTGCATCCGTACTTGGTCTTGCTGATTCTCCGGGAAAACACCCACCACACGATCGATTGTTTGGGCTGCCGAATTAGTATGAAGCGTTGCAAAAACCAAATGTCCTGTTTCAGCAATTGTCAGGGCGGCTTCGATTGTTTCGTAATCTCGCATTTCACCAATTAGAACGACATCCGGATCTTCACGCAAAGCGCTTCTTAGAGCGATTTCCCAACTATGTGTATCAAGATGCATTTCCCTCTGGGCAATTAAAGCTTTTTTGGAAGGATAAACATATTCAATTGGATCTTCAACTGTCACAATATGAACACCTCTTTCTTCGTTTATTTTGTTTAGAATTGAGGCTATTGTTGTTGATTTTCCGTGACCTGTCGGACCCGTAAGCAAAACAAATCCCTGTCTAAGTTCAGAAAATTTGCTCAATACCGCTGGTAAATGAAGCTCCTCTAAAGTTGGAATCTTTGACGGTATTAAACGAAGTGACGCTGACATATAACCTTTTTGGAAAAAAGCGTTGACACGAAATCTTGCCACTTCGCCCAGCGCGAAGGAAAAATCAATTTCTTTATTAGTTAATAGCAATTCCTTTTGTTCAGCAGAAGTGAGTGATAAAACCAGTTTTTCAATATATTCTGGTGTAGGAGCTGAAGATTTTGTTATTGGTAGTAATTTTCCATCAATTCGAAGTGTTGGGTATACACCAACCATTAAATGAATGTCCGAGGCTCCTTTTTGCAGGGCAGTTTCTAATATCTCTTGAATTTCCAATTTATCCTCCTTCAGATACCCAACACTCGCCAGATGGCAAAGTGTGGCGATTAATCTTGCGCAGCACGCAGTACTTCTTCGATTGTTGTAATTCCTTCAACAGCTTTTAAGTAGCCGTCTTGTTTCATAGTAATCATTCCGTTTTCGATTGCTGTTTTCTCAATTACCGAGCTAGGCTGCCTTTCTAATATTAATTTACCGATTTTATCGGTTACAGGCAAAACTTCAAACACAGCGATTCTTCCTTTATATCCCGAATCTCCACATTTATCACAACCTTTTCCTTTGAACAATTTGAATTTTTTAGCTTTTTCGACAGATGTAAAGTCCTTTTCTTCTTCCTTAGAAAGTACCTTAGCACCAACGTGATGGAGAGTTCCTAAAACTGCCTTAATATCTTCGACGAGCGGCTCTGGAGGATCGTACTCCGTCTTACAATCCGGACAGATACGCCGAACAACTCTTTGAGCTGCAACAGCAGTCATAGACGAGGCAAGCAAAAATGTCTCTGCTCCCATGTCCAAAAGTCTCGGCAGCGCACCCGCAGAAGAATTTGTATGCAATGTAGAAAAAACAAGGTGTCCAGTTAAAGCAGCCTGAATTGCAAGACCAGCTGTTTCCGAATCTCGTACTTCACCCACCATAATAATATTTGGATCCTGCCTCAAGAAACTCCGCAACCCAGAAGCGAAAGTTAGACCAGCTGTTGGATTTATCTGAACCTGATTAACACCTGGAATTTGATATTCAACTGGATCTTCAAGTGTCACAATATTCACTTTAGATGAATTAATCTTTGAAAGAGCAGCAAACAAGGTTGTAGTCTTACCTGAACCGGTAGGACCAGTAATTAGAATAATACCATTGGGACGAGTGATTGCTTCTTCGAAAACACGCAAGGCAGTTCCACGAAGTCCCAGGTCTGATAAGGTTGGTGCAGCTGCTGCTTTTGGCAAAAGACGCATGACAACCTTCTCGCCGTGGACTGTTGGTAAAGTAGAAATACGAAGATCTACTACATCATCTTCTAGTTTAAAAGAGAAACGTCCATCTTGTGGGATTCTTTTCTCATCAATTTTTAAATTTGAAAGTATTTTTATACGAGCCACAACCGATTCGTGAACTTTTTTGGGTAAGACCAATCGTTCCTGCAAGATACCATCGATTCTGTACCGAACACGAGTACGATCATCCAGTGCCTCAATGTGAATATCACTAGCTCCTGCTTTCATTGCGTATTCCAGTAGTGTCGACACTATCTTGGCAACAGGGGCTTCTTTAATGATCTCTTCTGCCTTATTTAAGTCTTTAAGTTCAGATTTTGCTTCTACAGTTCCTACTGAAGCTTCTGCAACAGCAGCTGAAATATCAGCTGATAGACTTTTAGAGTATTGCTCAGCAATAGCGCTGTTTATATTGTCCACGGTGGATATATAAGGTTTTATCTGAGAACCACTTTTCTTTTCGATAAACTCAACAACTTGTAGATCTAAAGGATCGCTCATTGCAACAGAAAGAGAACTTGTTTCTTTATTATATTCAAACGGGATAAGAGTATATCTCCTTGCTACAGGTTCCGGAATTTTTTGTAGAACTTCGGGATTAATAGCTTTACCGGTAAGATCGATAAAAGGAATATTGAGAAGAGCCCCCTTGGCAGCAGCTATATCTTCAATTGAAACAAATTTATATTCCAACAAGATATCTTCAACAGGCTTACCAGTATTAATAGCCTCCATTTTTACAACTGAAAGCTTATCTTGTGGTATTTTCCCTTGATCGAATAGAATATCTTCTATTCCTTTATCAGTGGTGGTTTGCATTTAGGCAGGCATCCTCTTCTTGTATTTTAGACTTGGGAGTTCTACAATGTCAATCACTCCTAATGGCGGCCATACCGATTTTGTTAGTTGGAAAAAATCAAGAAATTAGAGAAGCCCAAGCTAAAACCTTAGCTAAAGAATTTAGTGAGGATCCTTTTGATACACATGTAATAAATGCTATTAGCAATGGTGGTATAGACACAATTAGAGAAATCATTGAAATGACCACCCGTCGTCCCTTCAGAGCTAGTTACTCCACATTCATCATTAATAATGCTCAATATTTAACAACCGAAGCACAAAATGCCTTTTTAAAAACTTTAGAAGAACCTCCTCCTCACACAAGAATAATTTTAACTGCCATAACCAAACATTCGATGCTCTCAACAATCTTTTCAAGATGCGAGGTAATTGATTTAGGATCAGGAATAGAAGATCTGGAATCTATTACCAATAACGACATTATTTTTTTCAATAGATATTTTGACAAATCTTTTTTTGAGCAAATAAACAACATATCCGCCTTTGACCTAGATACTTGGATAAAGGTGTGGCGAAAAGTATTACGCGCTAAAATACTAGATCAAGGAGCAAGTAAGACCTTCTCAAAATTAAAAACAGTAGAAATAAAAAATTATTTAAAGGAAATATTATTAGTCAAAGCAGCCATGGATAAAAAAGTTAATCAGAAACTGGCATTTCTTAAACTCATGTCTGACCTATTAATTTTTAATTGATACATCAACTCTTTTTAATTATACAAACTTTATTTTGCTTGTACGAACAGGTTTTTTTGTTAGAATTTAAGCGAGGGTACAACACCTCTTTTTAGTTTTAAAACAGAGTAATCCTTCAAAGAATCGATGAGTAAGTATCAGGCAAAAGACATACAAGTTTTAGAAGGTTTAGAACCGGTCCGACGAAGGCCTGGTATGTATATTGGTTCAACAGATATAAATGGCCTTCATCATTTAATAACCGAGATAATCGATAATTCAGTAGACGAAGCTTTAGCCGGATATGCAAATAACGTCTGGATTTTTATTCACAACGACGGATTTATAACTGTTATCGACAATGGTAGGGGTATACCAATAGAAAGACACCCGACTGTTAAAAAATCCGCTCTTGAAGTAGCTATGACGTATCTCCATGCTGGAGGTAAGTTTGGTGATGGTAGTTACAAAGTTTCGGGCGGACTTCACGGTGTTGGTGCTTCAGCCGTAAATGCGCTTTCAGAAAAAATGAGAGTTGAGGTCAAACGAGGCGGCTTATATTCTCAGGATTATAAAATTGGTAAACCTACTACTGATGTAGTGCAACCGCCAAAAAGTGACCTCGCGGAAAAACCAAGAGAGATATGGGACAAATTAAATTCCGGTACAGCAACTTATTTTCTACCAGACAAGAAAATATTTTCTACAATCTCTCCAGATTATAAACAATTAGAAAAGCAGATAAGAGAGCGCTCTTACCTAGTCGCTGGCCTTTTCTTCCACGTTTATGACGAACGGAGTCAGATAGAAAAAAACTTTTACTTTGATGGCGGAATTAAAAGCCTGGTAGAGGATTTAAACAGAAACAAACAAGGACTACATTTTCCTATTTTCATTAAGAAAGACATGCAAAACGTCGGTGTAGAAGTAGCTCTCCAATACAACGATTCCTATACAGAAACGGTTGAAAGTTTCGCAAACGTAATTAATACTATCGAAGGCGGTACTCACCTTACTGGTTTCCGCATGGCTCTAACACGCGCAATTAACGATTACGCCAAAAAGATTGGAGCTGTAAAAAGCACTGAAGATAACTTAACTGGAGAAGACGTGCGTGAGGGTTTAACAGCAGTAGTTGCGATAAAAATGAATTCTGAAAAATTAGAATTTGAAGGACAAACCAAAGCCAAACTTGGTAATGCGGAGATTCAGCCGCTGGTTTTAACTGTTGTAAAAGAGGGGTTAGAAACCTTTTTTGAAGAGAATCCCAGTGATGCTCGTAGGATTATTGAAAAAACGCTTATTGCCGCTCAAGCCAGGCTTGCTGCTAAAGCGGCGAAAGAAGCAGTAATTAGAAAAGGAGCGTTGGAGGGTTTAACTTTACCGGGAAAACTTGCTGACTGCCAAGAAAAAGACCCTTCTTTGTCAGAAATTTATATTGTTGAAGGAGATAGTGCAGGTGGCAGTGCTAAACAAGGTAGAGATAGAAAATTCCAAGCAATTTTACCCTTGGGCGGCAAAATCTTAAATACAGAGCGAGCCCGACTTGATAAGATTATTCAGTTTGAAGAGATCAAAGATTTAATAATTGCTCTCGGAGCCGGTATCAGTGATACCTTTAATCTAGAGAAAATCCGCTATCATCGAATAATCCTTATGACTGACGCCGATGTGGATGGTGAGCATATACGTACGTTACTTTTAACATTTTTCTTTCGATACATGATCCAGGTGATTGAAAAGGGTTACTTGTACATAGCTCAACCACCTTTATACAAAATTAACAAGGGTAAGGAAGTTTTTTATGCGTACACTGACTTAGAAAAAGAATCTCTATTAAAAGAAGGAGCCGCTGTTAAACCGTCCGATAAAGTATCCGGTGATGTTGAAGCAAGTGCTAGCAAAAAACGTTCTTATAGTATCCAACGGTATAAGGGTCTAGGTGAAATGAACCCAGAGCAACTCTGGGAAACTACGATGAACCCTAAAAATAGAATATTGAAAAAAGTGGCTATAGAAGATGCGGCAGTTGCTGATGAAATATTTAATATGTTAATGGGAGAAGAAGTACCGCCCAGAAAAAAGTTCATCCAAACCCACGCTCGATATGCCACTTTGGATGTTTAACGTGAAATATTGTGTTTGTTTTTTTTCATCTTAAGTTTTATACGATATGTCGGAAGAAAACGGCCCAACAACCGAAAACAATTTAGGTCAGTTGATTCCTATAGAAATAATAGAAGAGATGCAGCGTTCTTATTTAAATTACGCTATGAGCGTAATTGTCTCACGCGCTCTTCCTGACGTTAAAGATGGTTTAAAACCAGTCCACCGGCGTATTTTGTATGCCATGTACGAACTTGGCCTTTCATACGAGGCAAAATATCGCAAGAGTGCTACTGTAGTTGGAGAGGTCTTAGGTAAATATCACCCCCACGGTGATTCGCCAGTGTATGACGCGCTTGTCCGTCTAGCCCAAAATTTCGCAATGCGCTATCCACTAATTGATGGGCAAGGTAACTTTGGCTCAGTTGATGGTGACCCACCCGCTGCTATGCGATATACGGAAGCAAGAATGGCTAAAATTGCTTCTGAAATGCTTTCTGATATTGAGAAAAACACAATTTTATTTGCAGATAATTTTGATGGTACTAGAAAAGAACCTATAGTACTACCAGCCAAGCTGCCTCAGCTCTTGCTAAATGGGTCTTCTGGTATTGCAGTTGGCATGGCAACCAACATTCCACCACATAATTTAAACGAGGTATGCGATGCAATTATTCATCTCATCGAAAACCCAGAGGACGCTGTTGAAGATTTAATGAAGTTTATTAAAGGGCCGGATTTTCCGACCGGCGGGAGCATTTTTGACGTAAACGAAATTCGTCAAGCTTACGCAACTGGGAGAGGAAGAATTGTTATGAGAGCAAAGGCTGAAATAGAAGAAGCATCTTCTGGAAAGTTTGCTGTCGTTATCTCTGAATTACCTTATCAAGTCAATAAAAGTCAATTGGTTGCTAGAATCGCACAGTTAGTCAAAGAAAAAAAGGTAGAAGGCATTTCTGATCTTCGCGATGAGTCAGATAGAAAAGGAATGAGGGTTTTTATTGAACTAAAACGAGATAGCAGACCAAAGTCTATATTAAATAATCTTTATAAGCATACTGCTATGCAACTGGCGTTTAATGTAAATATGGTAGCACTCGTTAACGGTGTACCAGGAACACTAACTTTAAAGCAGGCTTTGACAGAATTTATTCGTCATCGACAACAAGTTGTAACCAAAAGAGCAGAATTTGATTTAAATGCTGCCAAAAACCGGGCCCATATATTAGAAGGTTTGAAAATTGCGCTAGATCATCTTGACGCAGTAATTGAAACGATCAGAAGATCCAAAGATGCGGATATTGCCAAGGTTAACTTAATGAATAAATTTAAACTTACAGATATACAAGCAATAGCTATCTTGGATATGCAGTTAAGAAGACTAGCCGCTCTAGAACGTCAAAAAGTCGAAGATGAGTACAAAGCAGTCTTAAAAACAATTTCCTACCTTGAAGATTTACTTTCTTCGCCGAAAAAGATTCTTGCGGTTATCATTAAAGAACTAACTGAACTAAAAGATAAATTTGGAGACGAACGTCGCACACGAGTCTATGCAAACCCTATAGGCGAATTTTCAGAAGAAGATTTGATTGCTAAGGAACAAGTAATCATTACCATCACTCGCGCCGGTTACATTAAAAGAAGCCCAACTTCAACTTTTCGAACTCAAGGTCGTGGTGGTAGAGGAGTGTCTGGAGTAACTATGAAGGAAGAAGACACCGTTGCTGATATATTTTCGGCAAATACTCATGACTCACTTATGTTTTTCACAAATAAAGGCAGAGTGTTCCAGATCAAAGTCTACGAGCTTCCCGAAGGCACCCGATTTTCAAAAGGAGCGGCGATAGTAAATTTAATAGATCTTGAGCAAGACGAATTAGTAACTTCTATATTGGCTGTGCCAAAAATGGAAAAAAATAAATTAGGATATTTATTTATGGCCACTAAAAGGGGTGTTGTCAAAAAAACACCTTTAAGAGAATTTGAGCACATTCGCAAGAGCGGGATGATAGCAATAAATCTTGTAAAAGGTGACGAATTATCCTGGGTCAAATTAACAAGTGGCGACGATTATATGATTTTAGTCACTAATAAAGGAATGTCCATTAAATTCTCTGAAAAAGACGTTCGTCCAATGGGTCGAGCCACTTCTGGAGTAATCGGTATAAGATTAAAGTCAGCAGATAATGTGATAACAATGGATAAAGCAACCGAAAAGCAGGAATTAATTATAGTCACAGAAAAGGGCTTGGGCAAACGAAGTAAAATAAGCGATTGGCCAAAACAAGGCCGTGCTGGGCTCGGAGTAAAAGCAGCTGAAGTAACAAGCAGAACCGGAAATTTAGTGGCCGCTAATGTAATAGGAAAAGAAGATAAACACTTAATAATTACGAGCAAAATGGCTCAGGTTATTAAGCTACCAATTAAAGACGTACCAGTTTTAACCCGTCAAACTCAAGGTGTTATACTAATCAGACTTTCAGCAAAAGAAGACGTGGTTGCCGCTGCTTCGAGTATTCAAAAAGAGGACGATAGGGGAAAGTAAAAAGGCTATAAATAGGCGTCGATTAGTCGTTCAACCCTGGGCGATGGGGGTTACTAATTTCTGATTAGCTTTAATAAAAGTTCTTTTTGTTTTAGTATTTTCTAGCCCCTTAATGGCAGACTGGGAAGCTGTTGGGATCTTAAAGCTAAAAATGCTCCCTTTACCTAAGGCAGATTTTACCCAAATTTTCCCACCATGCATATCAACAATAGCCTTTGAAATATAAAGACCAAGACCCGTTCCTTTGGAGCCTTGTTCCAAAACCCCGGAAACTCTAAAAAATTTAGTGAATAGCTTTGGTATCGCTGACTCTGGAATTCCCTGCCCCGTATCTGCAACAGAAGTTTCTACTTCCTTACCTTTTTGGATTGCGGAAATTGTTATATTTCCTCCAGGATGGGTGTAAGAAATAGCGTTAGCAATTAAATTAGAAAGCACTTCACTAATTCTAAATTTATCAACTAAAACTTTGGGTAATTTTTTCTCTTGAAATTTAATACTGATTTTAATATCTTTTTCTTTAGATTGAGGATCGAAATTATTAACAGCCTCATGGACTATTGGCTCCCAATCGGTTGGTTCCACTTCAATTCTCAAGGCACCTCTTTCTATTCTTGAAACACTCAAAAGATTCTCTACAAGAGCGGCCAGCTGGCTTGAGCTAATAAAAGCTTTATCAAGAAAAGACCTCTGTTCTTTATCCAATATAGTTCCAAGTTCTTCTTGAAGAACAGATAAATAACCTCTAATAGACGTGAGTGGGGTACGTAATTCATGGGCAGCCATTGAAACGAAATCTAGTTTCATTTCCTCCAGTTCTTTTTCTTTAGATATATCGTGAAGCAAGATTATGGCCCCGAGGTTTATATCTTCGGCCTCTTTTATACTACTACCCACTAGATCAACATAAACCTCTTTTCCATCCCCTCGCGTTATCCGAACGTTTTTCTTTATACCAGTAACAGTGTCTTCTTTTTCTTTACCTTTGTATATAAAATCTTTTACGTTTATTTTTCCCTCTGGGGAGTCCATAGGCAAAACTATCTCTGCATTTTTTTGCAGCATATCCTTAGCGTTCAAACCGGTGATTTTTTCTGCGGCATTATTAAAAAGGATGATTTTGCAAGAACGATCTATTGCAATTATCCCTTCAACAATACTGCTTAATATAACATCAAGCTTATTTCTTTCAGCCGACATGCTATTCAAAAGTTTTTTAATTTCTCTGACGTCCGTAGCTACTCCAACAACACCAATTTTATTCCCTTTTGAATCTCGCAAGTTTGAGCCGGAAAAACTAACGGAAACTGATTCATGATGCTTATCTACAAAATCTATCTCCTGAGCGGAAATAGAATCTTGTCTATTCAAAGGTTCAATGATCCTTTCTCTAAATAGACGCCAATCTTTATCTCCAGGCATTAGCATTCTGATACTTTTTCCAATCAGTTCCTCCTTATTAAAATCAAATAATTCTTTAACGGCATTATTTACAAACTCAATTACATAAGATGGGTTAAAAGCGATAAGTGCTTCATTCATAGTCCCAACAACATTGGAAACAACGGTAGCCGGACTTATAACAAATAGCTTATATCTAAGAATTGCATAGGTAATTATCAAACTCATTACCGATGTTAGTAAGATAGCAGCTGGAAAAACTTCAATGTGCAAAATAGGCATTATTCCATTTGTGATTGAGCCCCCAACAATTGGTATAAGAACTGCAAAAATAAATAATAGCGTTTGTCTCTTTTTTGTATCTTCTTTTACCTTTAACCAATAACTGATAAGAAATGTAAGAGCCACTATAAACACAACATCGATCCAAAGTATCACCAACCAAAATAATGGAGCGGAAGGGCTATTCCACCCATAATATATCTCGTGAAATTGACCGATATTTCTGTTATTAATAAGATTTGTATTCCATCCTAAAAATAAAAAGAGAAATGATGGGCCAAATAAAAGAATTTGACGTATGTGACTTGTAGCGAAACGCTCATTACCAATATATACAAGTGTGAAGGCCAAAAATACT
>MHCR01000015.1:1059-2250 GCA_001816695.1 Candidatus Woykebacteria bacterium RBG_16_39_9b | reverse complement strand
CCCCAGATTACTAAAGTAAACAAAGTAACAACAAACCAGCGATTAGCAGATACTTGAAAACCTTTTGAGTTTATCAAAATAATTAAAACAGTATTGATAGTAACTGCCAAAAGGGAAAGCAGAGCGAAAGAATTAAACGTAAAACTAAACAAAACCGATAACGGAGCAGCTTCTATAATCATTTTGATTTATATTTTGAGCATAAGTTCTTCCAGATGAGCTGTCAAGCAGACGGTTTAATTTTCTCCCTTATTATTTGATCGGTTTCAACTTTTGGATTTATCGGCAAACTAAAGCTAAAAGTACTACCAACATTAACTTTACTCTCCACCCAAATCGCACCTTTGTGCATATCAACTATAGATTTAGCTATATAAAGACCAAGTCCAGTGCCTTTAGAACCTTGTTCCAAGGGTCCCGAAACCCGGAAAAATTTTGTAAAGATTTTTGGTAGAGCTTCCTCTGGAATCCCATTACCTGTATCTTTAACATGTGTCACCAGAGCATTGTCCTTTGTTTCAACAGAAATTTCTACGCTGCCTCCGGGGCTAGTATATGTAATTGCATTATTAATTAAGTTAGACAAAACCTCGCTTATCCTAAACCGATCCACATATATTTCTGGCAGTTTCTTTGCCACTCGCATGGATAGCTTTATATTACGTTCATGTGCGAAATCTAAATGGTTTTTTACATTATTTTCTAAAATATTCCTCCAAGAACTTTTCTCCACTTCCAACTTAAGTGAACCTCGTTCTATATTGGAAATATTTAGTAGATTTTCAATTAACGCAGTCAGTTGGGTCGCACTTACAAATGCTTTTTCTATAAAAGACATTTGATCTGGTTTTAGAGAAGGGGCTAGCTCCTCTTTTAATAGCGACAAATAACCACGTACAGAAGTTAATGGGGTACGGAGTTCGTGGGCAGCCATTGACACAAAATCGAGCTTCATCTCTTCCAACTCTCTCTCACGAGTAGCATCTTGAAACACACAGATACAACCAATACCAGTTGAACTAGCGTTATCAATCTGCGAGGAAGTAAGATTAAGATAAATATCTTTGCCATCAGGTCTTGTAAATTTGAGATCCCGTGCCGAAAAAACTATTTCATCCGTGGTGATCTTTCTGTTTGGACACAAATCTTTGGCAGTTATTTTCGTTTCATTTTGCATGAAATGAAACACCT
>MHCR01000015.1:713-1020 GCA_001816695.1 Candidatus Woykebacteria bacterium RBG_16_39_9b | reverse complement strand
TTTAGCCGCCTCTTTATTAATTAGTATTAACCTTTGATCCGTATCAAGAACAAACACACCGTCACTTATAGAAGCCAAAACCACGCTGAGTTTATCTCTCTCACCCTCAACTTCTACTGTCTTTTTCCTTAATCTATTAGCAAGCGATCTTATGTTTATGAGTTCAATATTCAAGTCTTTAGCTACTACATAAGTCATTATTAATGCGAAAAATGCAGCCACTGGAACAATAAACATTTGGCTTGTGAGTCCTATTTCGTAGTAGCCAAAAATGGCGGGGGCTAAGAACCCAACTGTTAATAGATAA
>MHCR01000015.1:0-445 GCA_001816695.1 Candidatus Woykebacteria bacterium RBG_16_39_9b | reverse complement strand
CCAAGAGGAAAAAAGGTAATTAGGTAGCTAACGATAAGAATTAACCAAGTAACCCATTCAAAAAACTTTTCGTGTTTTTTTAATCTTTCTGTCTCTTCTGGGTAGTTATCCAAAAGCATTAACTTAATTATTTCAGACAAGCTTCAAATTTTCAACTAAATTATATGTTTAAAAGACTATAATATTTAAGGTCAAGGAACGGGGAATTTTGCAGTTAGTGCTTTCACTTCTTTAGAAATTATTTTACATTTCTTCTCGTCAGCTAAATTTTCAACCACAAAAGATATCATTTCACCGATCTTCTTCATCTCTTGTTCTTTCATACCGCGAGTAGTAACGGCAGGAGTACCAAGACGAATTCCGCTGGTAACAAATGGCTTTCTGGTCTCCCGGGGAACAGTGTTTTTATTGACAATAATGTCAACCCTCTCCAAAGAGGTCTGAA
>MHCR01000014.1:34714-36987 GCA_001816695.1 Candidatus Woykebacteria bacterium RBG_16_39_9b | reverse complement strand
CTTGGCCAACTTGCCAAGAGGACTCTTTGGTGATTTTTGCATTTTGCGGGGCTTTCTGTGAGGGAGGAGTTGTTGCTTTGGGCCAAACAAAAAAGAAAATAACTAATAAGATAACTATTATCAATGAGAAGGAGGTTATGAACCCAATGAGCAGTTTTTTGTTCACTAGATATATTGTATCAAAAAATTTGTTATAAGGGATAAAATTTACTTACTATTGAGTTCTCAGGTAAACAGGCATAAGATCCCCATCTTCTAATCCTATAGTTTGACTCCAATATATTTCTGTGCTATGATACCTCTCCAAAACTAAACTATCCGAATCGGAGGTTATTTGATGGACATGCCCAATCCTGGTCCGGAATGGACTACCGAGGAGAGACTGGGGCTCATCGCGTATCTCGCGGAGGAGTTGCATCACTACTCCCGAGACAAGCATCTGATTAGAGGCGCCCTCGCGTATGTCATTACGGAGCGCATGGTCTACGTGGCCAGGGAGGCTCCAAAGTTCCTGGAGGACAACCGGGAGCAGATTCTGGAACCCTTCGGGGAGACAGTGAAGCAGTACGTGAGATCTTAGCCCTGAAGTCGGATCTAAGCACTTCCGTATGGAACCCATCCACCTTAACTGGCGGATCGTCAAGGGTTCCTTTTTCTTTTCTTGACACCTCTTTCTAAACAAACGTACAATTTACTTTAATGACATACGAAATAGGCAGCCGTTACCCGGAGCCTAGGGATAAAGTACGTATAGTGCAGAAAAAAGATTATGCTAGCGGTATGTTAACAGAAGGTGTTGTTAAAGATGTTCTGACGAGCAGCCGGTTTCACCCCCGCGGCCACAAGGTAAGATTGGAAGATGGAACAATCGGGCGAGTACAAGAGTTCGTGGATGAAGATATTAAAGATCAAGGTCCCGCTCCCTTAAATATTCCAGAAGAAGATGAACTGGTCTGATTTTACAGACTCTTAGGTAAATCTATGAATGGAGGATTAGCTTGATTAGTGAAGATATTGTAGTCTTGGTAAACGATAAAAACGAGCCGCTTGGAACTGCTCCAAAGCTTTACGTTCACGGCGGAAACACTCCTCTTCACAGAGGATTTTCCGTTTTTCTCTTCAACATTCGGGGGGAACTTCTTTTGCAACAGAGAAGTAGAAAGAAAAAGACCTTTCCGCTTGTATGGTCTAACAGCGTTTGCGGGCACCCAAAGATGCTTGAAAGCGCTCTTCAGGCAGCAAAAAGAGGCTTAAAATACGAGATAGGTATTACAAATGTCAAGGTATATGAGATTCTGCCAGATTTTCGATACACAGCAAAACAGGATGGGGTAAAAGAAAACGAACTTTGTCCTGTCTTTGCCGCTTTTAGCAACCAAGCTTTGAAGATTAACAAAGAAGAAGTGGAGAATACCTGCTGGATAAACTGGAACGAGTTTCTGGAGAAAATAAAAGAAAAACCTACTAAGTATTCGAGTTGGTCGGTGGAAGAAGCAACACTACTAAGTAAAAACCCAAGCTTTAACAAACTCCTTGCAAAATATACAGCTAAGCAGGAGACAATTTAACCTGAAAATAATAAATTATTTGCTATAATTGATCCACTTATGACAAGGGAATTGAATTTGGAGAAACTCAAGAAAAAACTTACCCCTGAGCAGTATAACATTTGTTTCTTGAAAGGGACCGAAACCCCTTTTAGCGGAAAATATACTTACAATAAGGAAAAGGGGACGTACAACTGCGTTGTTTGTGGTCAAAAACTTTTCTCCTCGACAGCCAAATTTGATTCTGGAACTGGCTGGCCGAGTTTTGATGATCCAGTGAACCTTGAGCACATTGAGCTAAAACCTGACAATAATCTTGGAATGGCCCGGACGGAAGTACTTTGTAAAAACTGCGGTGCACATCTTGGACACGTGTTTGACGATGGGCCTACCGAAACGGGAAAACGTTACTGTATAAATTCTCTTTCCCTAGACTTCCAAAAACAAAACACAAAAAAGTAAAAGTAGAAATTAAAAGTAGCTGTTGATTTTGGCCTTACTTTTAAGGTCTTGATACCAAACTGTAAATTCCTCATTTAGTTTGTTCGATTTGATTATTTCACGGATTTCATCATCAGACATACCAACTGTAGATGCTTTATTGCCGGCTTTGTATTCCTTAATTTCTTTATCCGTCACATTGACTTTATCTTCTAGGAGTTTCTCTACTAAAATCTGCAAACTAATTTGCTCTTTCAATTCTTTGAGATTTGTATTGTTTTGAGA
>MHCR01000014.1:34491-34606 GCA_001816695.1 Candidatus Woykebacteria bacterium RBG_16_39_9b | reverse complement strand
TTTTATCAAAGTTTCTCGAACTATAGCGTCAAATACTTCTTCGCCGTTACTTTGGGCAAGTTTAGAATAAAACTGGGGAGTAGTTACCAATGCCCATTTATAGTTCCGGCTAAGA
>MHCR01000014.1:34269-34411 GCA_001816695.1 Candidatus Woykebacteria bacterium RBG_16_39_9b | reverse complement strand
GGTTTTTGATTATATTTATTCCTTAAAATTTTCTGCAAGGCGGAAAATTTAAAAGAAAGCTTTTTACCTTTGCCGCCTATCAAACCTTTACTAGAAGTTTTTTTAGTTGGGTTTTTTGTTTTTTCTGCCTTTGACATAAAAT
>MHCR01000014.1:32954-33985 GCA_001816695.1 Candidatus Woykebacteria bacterium RBG_16_39_9b | reverse complement strand
TGAGGCTGACGCTGAAGCCGCTGAAGAAACCGGATAGAAAAACGACCCTCGAAGTGTGTTAACGGGTCGTTCTTCAGTTTACATATAATCGAAGATTTTAACCTTTAATTCTCTCTTACTTGGACTAGTTGAAAGTAATTTCCATCAGCATCTTCAAAAGTTGCAATATAACCATAACCTTCTACGTGATAAATATCCTGGATTTTCTTTACACCAGCGTCACTTACTCTTTTTGATTCTTTTTCAATATCGTCCACCTCTAAGTTAAAAAGTATTCTCTCCGGCTGACTATTTTTGCCCTTCACCTTCGAATGGTCAATGATGAATAAAGCGCTTCCCTCCTTCATTTCAAAGCCGTACAATTCCTCACCTTTTTCGCCCATTTCTGCTTCTATGGTCGATTTCAAACCAATTTTTTCCTCATAAAATTTGGCGAGATTTTTTGCGTTTTCGCTGAATAGGTTAATGCTTTCTAAACCGCGTATCATAACTTATTTCACCTCCTTTCGGAATTGAGTAATTTTAGACGATTCGTTGAGATAAAACAACAAACAATTAGCAAGGGAAAAATATTTTTATCCTTCAAATATTTTTGTAAAGGCGAAAATGGATAAAATCCCAAAAAGGAAGATAAAAGCTTGGGTAAATTTTCTGTTTTCCAGATATTTTTCGTGAAGCTGCGGTATTAAGTCACTGGCAGATATATAGACAAAAAAGCCAGCGGTTACGGACAAAAAGACGAAAAGATATTGTTCAACGAACGCAGCAAAAAGAAATGCAAGAAGAGCACCAACCAAGGCAGTTAAGGCGGAAAGAAAATTATACAGCAGGGCCTTAGATTTTGGTAAACCACAGGCAAGCAAAACACCCATGTCGGCAATTTCCTGGGGAATTTCGTGCGCGGCTACCGCAAGGGATGTTGTTATACCAAGCGGAATACTGGTTAAGAAGCTAGCGGTAATTACTACACCGTCGATAAAATTGTGAACACCATCGCCGATCAAAACTAAAAGTACGGTAGGCTTTTCTCC
>MHCR01000014.1:20126-32877 GCA_001816695.1 Candidatus Woykebacteria bacterium RBG_16_39_9b | reverse complement strand
TAAAGATACTAGATCCACCAGATTCTTCCATCGCTTCGGGTAGAAGATCAAGAAAAGCTACACCGATTAAAGCCCCAGCAGCAAAACTGATTAAAGTGTTGGAAAAAGTTTCGGTTATTTCTCTTTTAATAAGCAAAAAGAAACTGCCAGCTAAAGAAGTTATACTGCCAAAAAATGTAAAAATAATAATATAAGAGAGTATCATTGTACTTTTTTCAAGGATAACAGAGTATAGTTTGCCTTAGCAACTGAATTTTTCTAAAAGAGGTGTCCTTTTAATTTTCTCAAAAATCTGATAAGTTAAAATTAACTGCTCGAAAAAGCAGTTTTCGGTTTTTATTAAGATAATGAGGTCGTTGATTTCTGTTTATAATAAAAAAGGAATAGTAGATTTTGCCAGGAATTTAAGTAAGTTGGGTTGGGAGCTTATTACCACTGGTGGTACATATAAATACCTCAGATCTGCAAAAATCAAATCGATTCCGGTTGAAAAAATAACGGGTGAACCGGAGATTTTCGATGGTCGAGTCAAAACCATTTCATATAAAATAGCGGCTGGAATTCTGTTTGATAGGTCAAGTAAAATGCATAACAGAGAAATGAAGAAATTAAGGCTACAACCAATCGATATGGTGGTTTGTAATTTGTACCCTTTCAGTTTGACTATCGCTAGGAAACATTCTTTAGAGGAAGCGATTGAAATGATAGATATAGGAGGAGTAACCGCTCTTCGAGCAGCTGCCAAAAATTACAAAAATGTCATAGTAATTTGCGATTCGTACGACTATCAAAAGATAATAAATGAAATTCTTCTAACCGGAGACGTCTCGCTTGATAATCGATCGAAACTTGCGTATAAGGCCTTTCAAACAATATCGATTTATGACGCTTCTATAAGTGAATATTTAGCAAAAAAATTTGGTTTTGGGGCAAATCTAAACTTATCTTTTTCCAATGGCATACAACTTCGTTACGGAGAAAATACTCATTTAAGTGGGTGGTACTACAGAAAAGAAGATGCAGATAATCTCTCTTTATCTAAGTTTAAAAAATTGAGAGGGAAGGAGCTTTCGTTTAACAATATTTTAGATATATCATCTTGTATTGACACACTTTCGGAGCTTGGGAAGGATCCGTCTTGCGTTGTTGTTAAACACACAAATCCCTCTGGAGCCTCTACCGCGAAAAGTGTTGAAGAGGCTTATAAAAAGGCTTGGCATGGGGGTGACCCTTTAGCCGCTTTTGGCGGTATAGTAGCTGTAAATCGCATGGTTGATAAAAAATTATCTTTGGAGATGCTGCGCGAAGGTAAATTCTTTGAAGTTTTAATTGCTCCACAAATTACAAAAAGTGCTTTATCGGCCCTCTCAGAGAGAAAGAACCTAATAATATTAATAAATGCCAATTTGAGACGGCCGAAGATCAAAAGTGGTGACGATTATAAATTTGTCAGGGGAGGCATCTTAAAGCAGGACTTTGATTCAAAGAAAATTAACTCTAGAGATTTAAAAGTGGTGACAATTAAAAAACCGACAAATAAACAACTTGAGGATATGCTATTTGCTTGGAAAATTGTTAAGGTGTCCAAATCCAACGCTGTCGCGATTGTAAAAAACCTGACGCTTATTGCTTCCGGTGTTGGTCAACAGGATCGAAAAGAAGCCTGTCGTCTTGCTGTTTTTAAAGCCATGGATACAGATCGTGGTAAGAGTGGTGAAACGCCAAAAGAGGCAGCGGCTGCTTCAGATGGTTTTTTTCCATTTGCAGATGGCCCGGAAATATTAATAAAAGCTGGTATTAAAGCAATTATTCAACCAGGAGGATCAAAACGAGACCAAGAAACCATCGATCTTTGTAATAAGTACAACATAACGATGGCGTTTACCTCTATCAGGGCTTTTAGGCATTAGCTTATGGTTTATACAATAAAGATTCTCTCTAAAGAAAAACAAGATTCAAAAGGTAAGGATTTACTATCTGAAGTTAGACGAACGCTAAGAATAAAAAATATTTATAAGATTCGCTCAGCAAAGGTTTATAGGCTTGAGGGTGTAAATTTAAAGCACGCAAAGCAATTTACTAATGAAGTTTTATACGATCCGATCAATCAAGAAATCAGTTTTAACCAGCCAATATTTAAAGATGCAAAGGCCACTCTAGAAGTTTCTTACAAACCCGGAGTAATGAACCCGGAAGTTGCTTCTATTATCAAAGCTGCCAGGGATTTAGGAATTAAACTTGCAGCAGCTGACTCCTCATGGGAATATGCCTTTTACGGCAGCGTGACAAAGGAGAACCTTAATAAAATCATCAAAAGACTTTTAGTTAATGAAACAGTTGAACATATTGTAACCGGGCCGCCAAAGACGTTGATTATCAAAGGAAAAACATCTGATGTTCAATTAAGTCCACTGAGAAGATTAAACGATCAGGAGCTGTTGAATATTTCGAAAGATCGTCTCTTCCTTAACTTAGAGGAAATGAAAACTATTCAAAATTACTTTAAAAAAATTGGTCGGGATCCTACTGATTGTGAGGTAGAAGTTTTAGCTCAAACTTGGAGCGAACACTGTGTTCATAAAACATTTAAAGCTAATCTAACTATTGATGGAAAGGAAAAAGAACCGTTATTTGACCGAATAAAAAGGACCGCAAATTTTAATAGAAAAATAATTGTTTCCGCCTTTTCCGATAATTCCGGTGTTATAAATTTTTATGACGGGTGGGCGATAAATGGTAAGGTGGAAACCCATAACAGCCCATCAGCAATTGAGCCTTATGGTGGAGCTATGACAGGCTCGGGAGGAGTTTTTAGAGATATTTTAGGCACCGGCCAGGGAGCAAAGCCCATCGCCTCGACAGATATTTTTTGTTTTGCTCATCCAAACTTACCGATCAAGAATGTTCCACCGGGATGTTTGTCGCCCGACCACCTTCTTAGAAAGGTAGTCTCTGGTGTTAGAGATTATGGTAATCGGGTTGGAATCCCAACGAATAATGGTTCCGTACATTTTCATAATGATTTTAGGGCTAAGCCTACTGTGGCTGTTGGATCGTTTGGTCTTATACCAAAAAATAAATCTAAAAAAGGTACCCCCAAAAAAGGAGATTTAATTATTACAATTGGAGGTCGAACTGGGAGGGACGGGATACACGGTGCTACTTTCTCATCAGGAGAGATGACACACAATACGATCGAAGTTTCAGGTTCTGCTGTACAAATTGGAAACGCCATTGAAGAAAAAAGAATAATTGATCTTGTTATAGCACTCCGTGATAATGGATTAATACGTGCAATTACAGATTGTGGCGCTGGGGGATACTCATCCGCAGTGGGAGAGATGGGTAAAAATATTGGAGGGCGAATTTATCTTGAGAAAATACCCCTGAAGTACTCTGGCCTTGCTCCATGGGAGATATTTTTATCTGAGTCACAAGAAAGAATGGTACTGGCAGTTAGACCTAGAAATCTACAGAAAACTCTTAATCTCGCCAAGCTTTATAATGTGGAAGCAGTGGTGATTGGAGTCTTTGATGGAAAGAAACGCTTAAAAGTGACATACAAAAAACAATTAGTTTGTAATTTAGATATGCATTTCCTTCATCATGGTCTGCCTCAAAGAAGAATGATTGGTACAAGTATTAAGAGAGTGATTTGGGATAAGCAGCCGAGAAACCCCAAAGATCTAAAGTCTGTTTGGCTAAAAGTTATTGCTCACGGCAATGTTTGTTCTAAAGAACCAATAATTAGAATGTATGATCACAATGTTCAAGGCAGGATTGCTCTACATCCATTTGGAGGAGAAAAGTTTGACAGTCCAAACGACGCTGTTGTGTTAAAGCCGCTACTTGATAAGCCTTATGGTTTGGCGATTACTCATGGTTTAAATCCGGCTCTTAATAAAATCGATCCTTATTGGGGAAGTATATGGGCAATTGTTGAAGCTGTTTCTAATTTTGTAAGTGTTGGCGGAAATTATAAGGAAGCCGCTTTAATAGACAATTTTGTCTGGCCGTTTCCCGACAGCGAGTCTTTAGCAGATTTAGATAAGTCTGTCGATGCTTGTTTTGAAATGGCGAAACTTCTCAAGATGCCTTTTGTCTCCGGAAAGGACAGTTTATCTAGTACGTATCGTTACCCAGATAGAAAGGTGCTGAAGATTCCGCCTGTACTTTTAATTTCAGTTTTTGGAAAAATTGCCAATGTAAAGAAAACTTGTAGCTCCGACTTTAAAAATAGCAGTTCAACTATTGTTCTTGTCGGGAAGCCAGATACAATAAATTTAGGTGGATCAACGTACTTTGATATCTCCGACTCAGAAGGAGTCTTACCAAAAATTGATCTTAAAAGCCTTAAACCAGTTTTTGGTTCAATTTATAGAGGAATTAAGGAAAAGAAGATTTTAGCTTGTCATGATATTTCTGAGGGAGGCTTGGCGGTCGCACTTTCTGAAATGTGTTTTGGTGGGGAATGCGGAGCAGAAGTTGATCTTTCCAAGATATCTAAGGCTCGTTCGGATTTTGTTTTATTTAATGAGACAGCAGGTACGTTCCTTGTTGAAATGGAAGATGAAGCTGTTGCAAAAAAACTTTTTTCATCTGTTCCCTACCGTATTATCGGTAAGACAAAAAAGATAAGCACAATTGATATTAAAGATAAAACTAAAACTTTATGCAGCTTATCTATCGGTAGGCTAAAAATTGCTTGGCAAAAACCAATGATTGAGATTTTTCACTAATGTTAAAACCAAAGGTTTGTGTTCTCATAACCGACGGTACCAATTGTGATGAAGAACTCGCCTATGCTTTTGAGAAATTTGGCGGTCAAGCTATTTCTGTTCATGTGAATGAGCTAAGAAACAAAAACAAGAAATTCAAAGATTTCCAAATTCTTGCTTTGCCTGGCGGTTTTGCTTACGGGGATGATGTTGCTTCCGGGAAAATATTGGCAGTTGAATTAATTAGTTTTCTCAAAGATCAGCTTACAGAATATATAAACAAGGGAGGATTAATTATTGGAATCTGCAACGGTTTTCAAGTTTTGGTTAGAGCCGGCTTGCTCCCTTTTAATAGTTTTGGAAAGATGGAAGCGACATTAGCTCAAAATGACAGTGGGCACTTTGAGTGCCTTTGGGTAAATGTACGAACTGAAAAAAGTCGATGCCTTTTCTTAAAACCGAAAACAACTCTTGTTCAGTTAGCTATTAATCACGGGGAGGGTAGATTTTACGCAAATCCAAAAACTATAGCTAGAGTCGAACATAGTGAATTAGTGGTTTTTAGGTATACTGATAAGTTTGGTAAGCCAACACAAACTTATCCGGCGAATCCAAACGGTTCGATTAACGCAGTAGCAGGTATTTGTGATCTTTCAGGCAGAATTTTGGGACTTATGCCCCACCCTGAAAAGTTTGTTGATCTAACACAACACCCAAATTGGAGAAGACAAAAATTCGAAAAACCTCATGGTTCATTTGTTTTCGAGGAAATTTTAGAATACGTAAGGGGGTCGTAATGAAAAAGATTACTTATGGTCAGGTAGGCGATGATTACAATACAAAAGATCCGATCAAAAAGCTAGCTCAGAAAGTGGCGCGTCAAACATCGGCCAACCTTAAAAAAACCGGGTTTACTGAAGTTTCAGATAGTCGAGGAGAATCCGCTTTTGTCTGGAAGCAAGGAAATATTTTTATGGCACAGGTAATTGAAGGCTTGGGGACTAAGAATCTTGTTGCTGACGCTACACGAAAAATAACGGGTAAAACATATTACGATATTATTGGGCACGATACAGTGGCAACAATTATCAATGATTTAATTACTGTTGGAGCAGCACCACTGGTTGTCCATGCTTATTGGGCTATAGAGGATAACAGCTGGCTAGAAGATTCAGAGAGAATGTCTGATCTTATTAAGGGTTGGAAGGGGGCTTGTGATCTTTCTGGAGCTACTTGGGGTGGTGGCGAAACCCCAACTCTAAAAGGGATTGTTGAGAAAGACACAGTGGATCTGGGTGGTTCGGCTGTTGGAATAATAAAGTCAAAAAGCAAGTTAATAACTGATAAGAATCTTAATGTTGGCGATAGAATATTGTTACTAAAAAGTAACGGAATCAATTGTAATGGTGTTTCACTGGCTCGTGCAGTTGCAAAAAAACTCTCGAGGGGTTATGGAACTAAACTTGCAAACGGCAAATTATTTGGTGAAGCACTCCTGACAAAAACAAATATCTATGCAAATCTTATTCAAAACTTACTAAACTCAAATGTTAAAATTCATTATATATCCAATATTACAGGTCACGGTCTGCGTAAACTTATGAGGGCCAGGCATAACTATACATATATTATTGAACAAATATTTCCTCCGCAAGAGATTTTCCTTTTTATTCAAAAACATGCTAATCTAACGGATTATGAAATGTATCAAACGTTTAATATGGGAGTCGATTTCGCGCTTTTTTTGCCAGAAAAAGACATCAAGCGAGCCAGCGAAATTATAAAGAAAAGTGGATTTCAAGGTATAGACGCCGGTTACGTAGAAAAAGGTAGAAAGCAAGTGATTATCAAACCAAAGAATTTGACGTTCTCTTCTTCAAGCTTAGATTTAAGGTAATTTGGGTCTTATAAGAAGTCGTTTTCGGTCTTCTTGCCTATCATAACTTAAGTTGATAAACTAATCCAGCCAAGTTTAATGAATATCCATTTTAAATTTGCTTACAACACAACCCTGCAGCTTATTGGTAAGGGAACTACTACTGCCTCCACTGCTGCAATTGCATATTTAATTGCTCGTAATTTTTCAGTTAGTGATTATGGCAGTTATATAGCTATTTTAAGTTACATCTCTTTATTTTACATATTTACGGATTTTGGCTTGAATGCGATCTTTGTTAGAGATACTGGGTCAGATCAAAATAAACAAAATAAATACTTTAAAAATCTACTCGGTTTGAGAATTGTGGTAGGGATACTTGTAGCCTTTGTCGCAACTGCAATTTTGGCATTTACTGGACATTCTCCCATGGTAAAACTTGGAATAATTGTTGGACTGGTACTTATATTGGTTCAATCGGGGGCAAATACAGCTTTAGCGTTATTTCAATCACGAATAAGATATGACTGGGCAACGATTGTAGATATTCTTGGAGCGGTTGCAAACTTAATTTTTGTTTATATTGCAGTTTTAACTTTTAATAATATTTTATTTGTCATCCTTGCCTTAGTGGTAGGGTATACGATCCGTCTACTAGTGGCTCTTTACCTGGTGCGTTCTCAACTGATGGGCCTTTCACTCGCCTTTGAAGTAAACTTATGGAAAAGATTATTATTGGCAGCGCTGCCGATAGGATTAGTAGCTATCTTCAGTCAGTTTAATGCCCAAATTGACAAGCAAATTGTGCTATTAGCTAATTATAAGCCGACTTTAGGGCTGGATGGAGAAACTGCAGCAGGTTTCTACGGTATATCATATAAAATTTTTGAGTTAGCCATCGTTTTTCCAAGTTACATTATGAACGTTGGATTTCCGATAATGGTGCGCAAAAAAGAGGAGGGGTTAGCAAATTTATTTCGTTTTTCTAAGAAACTAGCCATGATAATGATTTCCTTGGGATCTCTTGGTTTAATAATTGGGTGGTTTATAACACCATTTATATTTGAGCTGCCAGGACTTGATAAATTTTCACAAAGTATTTTGACTACAAGAATTTTACTTCTCGGATTTCCTTTATTTTTTATCACCCCACTTACTCTTTGGCTATCTATTGTTCTAAATAAAACTAAAGAAATGATGTTTATTTATGGATTTGCCGCAGCCTTTAATTTTGTGGCTAATATTGCCTTAGTTTCTTCTTTCGGATACAACGCAGCTGCAGCTATTACCGTAATAACTGAAGCTTTGATTTTGGGTATGAGTATTTGGGTACTTATCCTAAAAAAGACGAATCCGATACAAGTATTGAAGGAGTTTAATTAAATTTGAGGGCCATTAATATGAAGGTTGGTATTGATGCACGAGCCATTCTGGGTAAAAGAGCGGGAATCGGCGAGTACGTTTCACAGCTGATTAATCATTTATCAAAAATTGACCGGACCAATATTTATTGGCTATATACCAACGAGCCGTTGGATCTGGTATTACCGAATAACTTTATAGAAAGAAAAATAGAAGCGCCGAGATATTTATGGCATTTAAAAACAGCTTTGGACATCAAAACTAATAATCTTGATGTCTACCACTCAACACATAGTCTGATAATACCCTCTATCTTGGGCAAAAAAACTGTTCTAACGATACATGACGCAACTAGCCTAATTCTTCCTGAGACACATTTAGGAAGAAGCGAAGAAATGATTAGTCGTTTCTTATTTAAGCTAGCTATTAGAAAAGCAAAAAAAATAATCGTTCCTTCGAATTCAACTAAAATTGATGTGTTGAGGCTTACCAAGGTTAAGGAAGATAAAGTTTCCGTTATAAATCTTGGTATAGAACATACTTTCAATCGAGCGACGAAGAAAGAGCTTGCACTCGTGAAAAAAAAGTACAATCTTCCAAAGGATTATATTCTTTTTAATGCGACACTTGAGCCCCGAAAAAATCTAAATGGTTTACTACGAGCTTTTGATCTTCTGATTAGCAAGTACAAGATGAAGATCCCACTTGTGGTTGCTGGAAAAAAAGGTTGGGGTTACAAAGAATTTTTTGACTTGTCTAAGGAGTTAAAGTTAGATCAATACATTTTTTATCTCGATTGGGTTGACAACTGCGATATGACTACGATTTATAGTGGAGCAAAACTTTTTGTATACCCATCTTTGTACGAAGGGTTTGGTTTGCCGCTTCTTTCGGCTATGAAGATTGGTATTCCAATTGTAACAAGCAGGGTATCTTCTATCCCAGAGGTGGTTGGCGAGGCTGCTATTTTGGTTGATCCACACAATATAAACGAGTTGGCTTCTTCCATGATTGGAGTTGTTAGGGACGAGAAATTAGCAAAATCTCTTGTTAAAAAAGGGTTTGCGCAAGTGAGAAAGTTCTCATGGGAGAGAACTGCTGAGCAAACTCTGAAAATCTACAAGGAAGTTAATGGATGAAAATACTCAAGATCCTGTTGTTATTTTCACTCTTGACTATACCGATAGGTCAATTAGGGCGGATTGAATTAACGCAAGATATTGTAGCGTTGCCAGCAGATATTATCATTCCAATTCTTTTGTTTCTTTGGTTAATTTGGGCCTTGGGGGTTAAGCGAAAGCTTCCCTTGCCACCTTCGTCGAGTTTTATTTTATTATTTTTCCTGTGGGCGACAATCTCATTGGGTTTCGGGGCGCGATATTTAGCTGGTAATCAAACAATAGTCAGTGGCCTTTTTTTACTCAGAGCTATTGAATACACGGGACTATATTTTGTAAGTTGGTATATTATTACCCAAGAACCTCAGTTTAAAAAAACCGTAGTGAGATTTTTACTTGGTATTGGAATTGTAGTGGCACTATTGGGGTTTTTCCAGCTAGTTATTATTCCCGATTTTACTGAACTTGCTTTAAAAGGGGGTTGGGATCCTCATCAGGGAAGAATACTCTCAACGTTCTTTGATCCTAATTTTGTGGGAGGTTTCTTCGCCTTTAATTTGTTTCTGGGGACAAGTCTTTTTCTGGAAGAAAAAAACCCTTTAACAAAAATTATACTAGTAAGTACGATAGTAATTTTGTTTATTGCTCTTTTGCTTACTTTTTCCCGAAGTTCCTATCTAGCATTTTTAGTTGGATCGTTCGTTATTGGCTTGTTAAGATCAAAAAGGTTATTTTTAACTTTAATACTATTCTTTGCCATATCAGTCTTATTTATTCCAAGAATTCAAAGCAGAATTATTGGTGCGATCAATATTGATGAAACATCTAAGACTCGAATTACTTCATGGAAAAGGGCGAGTGTTGTGGTGGCTGATCATCCCATATTTGGGGTTGGTTTTAATAGTTATCTTTTCGCGCAGGAACGTTACGGGTTTATTAATTTTGAAAAACCACCTACCCATGGCAGTAGTGGTGTTGACTCTAGTCTACTTTTAGTTTTAGTCACAACAGGGTTTGTTGGGTTAATAATTTATTTGGGTATTTGGACAGGGTTTTTGCTAAAAGCTTGGAGATTTAAAAACAAACCTTTAGGTCTAGCCACCTTGTCCATAATTATTGCACTTGCTGTGCATAGTCAGTTTGTTAATTCTTTGTTTTTTCCTCAAATTATGGGTTGGATATTTCCCTTAATCGGTGTATTTATAGGAGAAAAAGATGAAAATTATTAAACTTCTAATCTCGATTACAGTAGTATCCCTTCCGTTATATATAATTCGGTGCGGTAATGTTTCGTATTGTTTCAGCCCTGTACCCTTTACCTTCCTGGAAGTGCTTATAATAGCTACGTTTATTTTCTGGCTTGGGTATTTAGCTAAAAATGGAGAAATAAACCCTGTGCGGCTCTATCAGAGGCTTAAAAACCCCCTTTTAATGCCTGCCACGCTTTTGTTAATAGCGGCTGGCCTTTCGGTCTTAATAACTCCGGATTTAAAAGGAGGGTTGGGAATTTTCAAAGCCTATTTTGTTGAGCCAATAATGCTCTTTTTTGTTGTTTTATATACTTGCCGGAAGGAGAAAGATATAAGATGGGTGCTTACTTCGCTCATTTTTTCAGGATTTTGGTTGTCGGTTTTAGCAATATTTCAAGGTATTGCTGGTTTCAATTCTTTCGCTCCAGAAGAAGCAGCACAAGGCAGATCTACAGCAGTCTACAATAGTGCAAACGCACTAGGGCTTTATTTGGGACCTATTGTTGCTATTTCAATTGGGCTATTATTAGAAACTTTTGATATTAAAGATAAAAGGCTAGTTATTTTAAACAAAAAAAACTTTTGGATCCTTATCTTATCCTTGCTTCTTAATCTATCTGCTATCGGTCTAACTAAGTCGACTGGATCATTCATCGCTTTGGTAGCTACCCTTCTCTTTTGGTTTGTCTTTTTACTTTACTCCCGTGTAGGAGATTCTGTGAGGCAGTTTATAAAAAAAGCCTTGGTTTTAAGCGTGGTAATTTTCTCGATAAGTGCAATCTGGTTTTTTCTTACTATTTCCTATTTCACGCCGAATGAAAGGTTTACCTATCCACGTAAGTTTACTGATACGAAGACTATTAGATTATGTACTTGGGAAGGTACGAAGAATCTTCTTTTGGCAAAACCCTTTTTAGGGGTAGGTTTAGACGGATTTCATGATAGTTACCCAAAATACAGAACGTGTGATAGTGAATATTTTCAATATCCGCACAATATTTTCCTAAATTTCTGGGCAGAAACTGGATTGCTGGGTCTTATTGCTTTTATTTGGATAAGCGTCGTTTATACTCGTCACCTTTTTGGGGTAAATAAATCGCAATTCCTGACCGGAGCGCTTTTGGCTGGTTTAGTTTATATCTGGTCTCATGGACTTGTTGATGTTCCTTATTTTAAAAACGATCTGGCAAGTCAATTCTGGCTTCTGGCAGCCCTTTCAGTTTCAGCGGGGGAAAGACAGGGAATGGTTTCTAGGGTGAAGTTGTTTCTTCGGTCTTTTCTAAAATAACTGTTCTTTCTATCCTTGTTGTGTTGCCTGCTTCATCAGTAGCAACAGTCACAATAGCGTTTTTACCCGCTTTTAGCGGTAATATATATTTAAAATTGCCTTTTTGATCCAGTATTGCCTGTGTGCCATTTATCTGAACAACCGAATCAGACTCCGCGTTTCCTGAGACGACTACTTCTTTGCTGGTTCCCGAGATTACTGTACCATCATCTGGTTCTCTCAACGTCAATTTTGGTGATGTTTTATCAAAAACAAGAGAGGCTGTAGCTTCCTCTTTTTCTTGGTCTTTCTCAACAATAATTTTTATTAAGTTTAAACCCTCTCTTAAAGAAACATTATCAAAACTAAATGAACCAGAAGAGTTAGCTGTGGTTTTAGATTGTTGAACACCGTTTACATAGATTTTAACTGTCAGACTGGCTGTGGTGGTCCCTTCTATTTTAATTGATTTTTGATTTGTGCTTGGCGGCAGAGGAGAAATTGTAGGTTTGACTAAAGGTAGATCTTGGCTTTGGAACGTTACGTCACTAGATTTTCCACTAAAGAACCCACCAAGAATGCCAATTAGGTTTATAAAATTAACTCCCCAGAACCAGATAATTAGAACAATAACTGCTGTTGCCCCAGCAACTAGTATTATCCTCTTCTTGACTTGTTTCTCCTCTTGTCTGAAATATTGTTTGTAAGTATATTGTGGAGTCGAAGATCGTCTTGTCATGTTGTATAGGTAATTACTTTAATCTTACGCTCTTATTGGAGCCCACGGTCGGACTTGAACCGACAGCCTGACGCTTACGAAGCGCCTGCTCTACCATTGAGCTACATGGGCGCAACTCGGACTACCGTACGATATCTTGAACCTAAACTTTAGAGCCTTTCGGGAGATATTATACAACAGAACAGTTGAAATTATCATTATGGAGCGGGTGACGGGATTCGAACCCGCGACACCCTGCTTGGGAAGCAGGTACTCTGCCACTGAGTTACACCCGCACCAGAATATGCGGTAAATAGACCAAGACAATTGTATGCCATTTTTTTCTATTTTGGTATAGCTAGGTTTTGTCCAGGGACAATTAATGGTCTGCCGTTAGAAAGTGTTCCCACAGAATCTTTGTTGGCATCTCGAATTTTGTACC
>MHCR01000014.1:18888-20111 GCA_001816695.1 Candidatus Woykebacteria bacterium RBG_16_39_9b | reverse complement strand
TATGGCAATATTCCAAAGGTTATCACCTTTTTGAACCATATAGGAATTTGGCGATACGCCTGTTTTTGGTAGGTTGTCAGCACCGCCCACTGCTTCCAGTTTTGGTACTGTTAAGACATTTCCAGCGTGAATTACGTTCGGATTCGCCAATTTATTTTCGGAAGCAATAAACGGCCAGTTAAGACCATCATTATAGAATTTTTTAGAGATCTTCCACAGAGAGTCGCCACGAACTACGGTATAACTTGCCGGTAGCTGCATGTTTTCACCTTCCACGTTGCCTGTCTGGTTCTCCTGCTCTTGAGTAGTCGGTTTGTCTTTATTGGTATCAGTTTGGTTATTTTTGTTGCTAGCATTTATAGCTAAAAATGCCCCAACAATAATTACTATAGCGACAATACCGGATAAAATAGCCCCTTGTCTTTCCTTAAAGAAAGTTTTCCAATTCATATACAACACCTCCTTTGAAGCAGATAAATGTGATAATTTTCTCCCTCGAAAAAAATTCGTCCCTCTTCTTTTAGTAATAGAGTATTTACTATAACACCTGAAAAATTAAGCGGTCAACAGGGTAAAAAGATAACATTTTATATCAAGAAATAAAAAACTGTATGACTAGAGTGCAATTTATTCGCCAAAATAATTAATATTTAAGTTAATTACTGGCGGGGTGGACGGGATTCGAACCCGCGACATCCTCTTCGACAGAGAGGCACTCTAACCGCTGAGCTACCACCCCAGAGCCCTTTATTCGACCCGCATAGTTTACCAAATCTGCCTTTCAGCGTCAATTTACAGAAGGTTTCTTCGCTAAATTATTAATTACGCATTGCAATTGACATCTCATAGTTTGTTTCTTTATACTTCTTTTAACTATCCAGTCTTATACCAAGGAGAGAGACATGCCTTTTTTGGTTTCGGCGCCGAGAAGTATAGTGCCTGGTCTAGACTGCCGTCCCGATCGTGGGGCAGAGATCGTTCGAGGAGTCCAAGGTGTAGAGGCGGTTCACGCCTTCAAACTTGGCTGTTGGAAAGGAACTCTACGGTCTGGACTCGACGCTTACGTCCAAGCAGTGGGTCCGTACCTAAACGGCCGAAAGCTGATCTACGATCACCAAAAGGCGGGGACTGATATTCCAGATCTCGAGGACGCTCTTCCCGATCTGGTAGAGGCCGGCGTACACGCTGCCATCTTCTTCCCCTTCGGTGGAGCAGAGACTCTA